>NZ_JACAOX010000004.1:43548-287661 GCF_013386015.1 Pseudomonas sp. B6001 | reverse complement strand
GGTAGGCCGCTGTGCTCTTGCTGTTGATCTTGGGCGCCCCGTTAAACCACGCTGGCCGAACGCAGGCTTCGGAACCCCGCAATAAGTTATCCGGCTATTGTTACTTCACCTGCCCGCCACACACCGGCCACTTATCAATAAGCACACTTGATATTGCAACTTCCCCCAACCTTCTATCTGAACAAACTCTGAACCAGTAACAATTTAAGTCATTAAACGTTGACATCCGGCAACTGCCTGAGTAAATTCCCCGTGCCTGCAACTCAGGGCCATTTTTCAACCTCACAAAAGAAGCCAATGGACACAGTATCTAGTCGTTGTCCGATCACCGTGAATGCGGCGAATCGGGCGCCAAACCCAGAAAAAATGACGGGACTCGCCTTTCCGGCCGAGTAAGCTGCGCTAGAGCCTGACGCTCCAACGTAACTGCCTCACCGGATGCCAGTCCGGTCCCGAGGTGTGTTATGACCTTTCAACTGATTGTTTTACCTGATCTGCGTACGCTGGCTAACGCCCTGCGTGCCAAATTGTGCCGCGAGCCCGTAGGCTTTTCCCCTACCCGCAGCACCTTTGTGACCTCATCCCCCCGCGTGTGCCCGACTCCCCGGGCACACTGGCGTATCTGCCCCACCACCGGCCACCTGGTCCAGCAATGGGATCACGCCGACCCTCAAGACCCACAGAGACGGGACGTTTCCAGCCTGGTCGCGCAAGCGAGCCTGATGCTGAGCCTCTACGTGGACGCTCGCGCGGCATAAGCCAGCTGGAAACAGCAACTTCCTGATTATCCGTTACTTGATTAGCTGGAGTTCTCTATGGACGAAGCCAGTAGTAGCCCGCTGCGCGTTAGTTAACTAACGCGCTGTTAGCGGGCCTGTAGAAAGTTACCCAACACTTTATTTAAACCGATCGCGAAGTCAGCGACTCGGCATGCTTTCGCTCGCCTGTCATCAGGTAAGTACCGGGTATGTTTTGTCGAAAAATTGGCGACAGGAGTACACACAATGAGCGCAGTAAAAAACCCGAAACTGCACAAGAAAAACGGCACGGATACCGACACCAAGCTGTCGATGCGTGCCGCCCGCGAAGCCCAGAACGGCCTCTCGGCAACCCTCGCCAATGTCCGGGCAACCAAGGATGGCCTGACCGAACTGGATGCCTCTGCTCGCCTGCAACGTGAAGGCTACAACGAGGTGGCCCACGACAAGCCGCCTCACGCCATCGTGCAATTCCTCCAGGCCCTGAACAACCCGTTCATCTATGTGCTGCTGACCCTCGGCGCCATCAGTTTCTTCACTGACTACTGGCTGCCACTGCAGGCCGGTGAAGAAGCCGACCTGACCAAGGTCATCATTATCATGACCATGGTCATGCTCAGCAGCCTGCTGCGCTTCTGGCAGGAGCATCGTTCGGCCAAGTCCGCCGAAGCATTGAAGGCCATGGTGCGCACCACCGCCACGGTGTTGCGTCGCGAGCAAGTGGGCTCCAAGCCGACCCTGCGGGAAGTGCCGATGCGCGACCTGGTGGCCGGCGATATCGTGCAACTGTCTGCCGGCGACATGATCCCGGCCGACATCCGCCTGATCGAGTCCCGTGACCTGTTCATCAGCCAGGCCGTGCTGACCGGCGAAGCCTTGCCGGTAGAGAAGTACGACACCCTCGGGGATGTGACGCAAAAATCCGCCACGTCCACGGCGGCCGACCAGGGCAACCTGCTGGACCTGCCGAACATCTGTTTCATGGGCACCAACGTGGTCAGCGGCCGGGCGAAAGCCGTGGTGGTTGCCACCGGCCCGCGCACCTACTTTGGCTCCCTGGCCAAGGCGATTGTCGGCTCCCGGGTGCAAACCGCATTTGACCGCGGGGTGAACAGCGTCAGCTGGCTGTTGATCCGCTTCATGCTGGTAATGACGCCGATCGTGTTCTTCCTCAACGGCTTCTCCAAGGGTGACTGGAGCGACGCGTTGCTGTTCGCCCTGGCAGTGGCGGTAGGCCTGACCCCGGAAATGCTGCCGATGATCGTCAGCGCCAACCTGGCCAAGGGTGCAACCGCCATGGCCAAGCGCAAGGTGGTGGTCAAGCGCCTCAACGCGATCCAGAACTTCGGTTCGATGGACGTGCTGTGCACCGACAAGACCGGCACCCTGACCCAGGACAAGATCATCCTCGAGCACCACGTCAACGCCTTTGGCAACCGTGATGATTCGGTGCTGACCCTCGCCTGGCTCAACAGCCATCACCAGAGCGGCATGAAGAACCTGATGGACCAGGCGGTCGTACAGTTCTCCGAGCAGAATCCGAAGTTCCAGGTGCCGTTTGCCTACAGCAAGGTGGATGAGTTGCCGTTCGACTTTATTCGCCGTCGCCTGTCGATCGTGGTCAAGGACGCGCAAAACGATCACCTGCTGGTGTGCAAGGGTGCGGTCGAGGAGATGCTGAGCATTTCCACCCACGTGATGGAAGGCGACGTGGCCGTCGAGCTGGATGATCGGCGTCGCAACGAGTTGCTGTCGATTGCCCAGGACTACAACGAGGACGGCTTCCGGGTGCTGGTGCTGGCCACCCGCAACATTCCCCAGGCACTCGCCCGCAAGCAGTACACCACGGCCGATGAGCGCAACCTGGTGATCCGTGGTTTCCTGACCTTCCTTGATCCACCAAAGGAAACCGCTGGCCCGGCGATCGCTGCCCTGCGCGAAATTGGCGTGGCCGTCAAAGTGCTCACCGGCGACAACGCCATCGTCACCAGCAAGATCTGCCGCCAGGTCGGCCTGGAGCCAGGCGTACCGTTGCTGGGGACGGAAATCGAAGCGATGGACGACGCCACCCTCAAGCTGCGGGTCGAGGAGCGCACGGTGTTCGCCAAGCTGACGCCGCTGCAGAAGTCGCGGGTGCTCAAGACCTTGCAGTCCAACGGCCACACCGTGGGCTTCCTCGGCGACGGCATCAACGACGCTCCGGCCTTGCGGGATGCCGACGTGGGCATCTCGGTGGACAGCGCGACGGACATTGCCAAGGAATCCGCCGACATCATCCTGCTGGAAAAGAGCCTGATGGTGCTGGAAGAAGGCGTGCTGAAAGGTCGCGAAACCTTCGGCAATATCATGAAGTACCTGAACATGACCGCCAGTTCCAACTTCGGCAACGTGTTCTCGGTGCTGGTGGCCAGTGCGTTCATCCCGTTCCTGCCAATGCTGTCGATCCACCTGCTGCTGCAAAACCTGATGTACGACATCTCCCAGCTGGCCTTGCCGTGGGACAAGATGGACAAGGAATACCTGGCCAAGCCACGCAAGTGGGACGCGAAAAACATTGGCCGCTTCATGATCTGGATCGGGCCGACCTCGTCGATCTTCGACATGACCACCTTTGCCCTGATGTGGTACGTGTTCTCGGCCAACAGCGTGGAAATGCAGACCCTGTTCCAGTCCGGCTGGTTCATCGAGGGGCTGCTCTCGCAAACCCTGGTGGTGCACATGCTGCGCACCCGCAAGATCCCATTCTTCCAGAGCAACGCCGCATGGCCGGTGATGATGATGACCTGCATCGTGATCGGGCTGGGCATCTACGTACCGTTCTCGCCGCTGGGCGCGATGGTTGGCCTGGAGCCGCTGCCACTGGCGTACTTCCCATGGCTGGTGGGCACCCTGGTCGCCTACTGCTGCGTGGCACAACTGATGAAAACCCTCTACATCCGCCGCTTCAAGCAGTGGTACTGATCAACCGCCCCTGAAAGCGCTGGCTATCGGTAGATAGCCAGTGCACGCGGAGACAGACAATGAACACACTTATGAGCTACCTCGACAACGCTGCTCGCGCGCTGCTGGTGTTCGGCCTCGCCCAGGCGGCCAAGGCGGTGATGGTGCTGGGCGTACGGCTGTACGTGCGCAACGTGCTCAGCGCCGTGGAAATGCGCTTCATGCTGGGTTTTTCCAGCAGCTTGAACAGCACCTGCATCCGCTTGCTGCGCCCGCGTCGATAAATGGCAATACGCACTACAAGGAAAGATCACCATGCGCGTCTTGATCTGTGCAGGTCGTCATTACGCCGATACAAAAATGTCCCGCCAGGTGCTGGACGCCTACCACCGCCTGCGCCCGGTGCAGGTGTTGATCCACGGTGGCAGCCAGTTCCTAGGCAGCGACGTGGAAGACTGGGCCCGGGAAACCGGAGTGGATGTGGTGCGTTACCCACCCAACTGGCAACGCCATGGCAAGCAGGCCGAACGCCATCGCAACCAGTTCATGCTCACCGACAGCCGGCCCGACGTGATCATCGCGCTGCCCGGTGGCGACGACACCTCGGAACTGGTGAGCCAGGCCAGGGCCAGTGGCATCCATGTGCTGACTGTAGACAGCTGAATCAACCCTTATTGGAGTATCCAGGCATGAACGAAGAACCCCGCTGTAGCGGTACCCCGTTGCACACTTTTTTCTATTTGAAACACGGCGCGTCCCTGCCAAGTCCGGTCGGGGCGCGCCACCGGCTGTTGATCGAGGTTCACCATGTACAAGAAACACACCCCTGACGGTTTCACTAAATACCGCAACCGCACCACCCACGTTACCTTCCATCCCCTGCCCGCCTCCAAGCTTCGGGCAGTGCGGCGCAACCTGATTTTCGTCGGCGTGACCGCGGGCATCGTGCTGGTGCTCAGCCTGATGTCGAATGCCCATGCGGCAGGCGGCTCCTACGTGGTCGACGACGGCGCAATCAACGCCCCGGGCGAATGCAATGTCGACGCCTGGTTCACCGCCAACCGGCACGCTGGCTCAACCCACAGTGAAACCCTGGCGCCGGCCTGCACCTCCGCTGCCATTCCTTGGTTGCAGTGGACTGCCGCCGTGTCCCGGGCCAACCATGATGGCGACGGCGAAACCCAAGTGAATCCGCAGCTCAAGGCGCAGTTGTGGGCCCGGGAAGACCTGGGCCTGGAACTGGCCGCGTCTGCCGGCGTACATTACGCGCTGAACCGCCAGCACTCGTTTGATGGCGCGGACTTGAATGTGCCGTTTACCTGGCAGCCCATGGAGGCCCTGCGGCTTAACTTCAACGCCGGCTGGAGCCACGCTTATAACGACGGCGACCAGACCCATCGGCCGACCTGGGGCACCGGGTTTGAATACAGCCTGATGGACTCACTGACACTGATCGCCGAACGCTACGGCCAGCAAGGCGGCGACCAGGCGTGGCAAGCCGGGCCGAGGATGCATATCGGCAAGAATGTGGACGTGGACCTGGTGGTAGGACGCAGTTTGATCGGGGATCAGCATCAATGGCTCACGACGGGGGCCACACTGCGGTTCTAACCCGCAGACGATGATCCCAGTGGCGAGGGAGCTTGCTGTGGCGAGGGAGCTTGCTCCCGCTGGAGTGCGAAGCGCTCCCAGAGATTCCGGCGCCGCTACGCAGCCCAGTGGGAGCAAGCTCCCTCGCCACAGGCTTGGTATGACCGTAAATAGCGATTTAAACCTGCCCCTTGGCCTGCTGCTCCAGATGCACCTGCAACGCAGGATCAATCTTCAACTGCGCCGCCAGCTCATCCAGATAATTGCGCTCCGCGTCCCGCTGGTCATCCACCAGCAGCACACTGACCAGGTACACCTCCGACGCCACCGCCGGGTCGCCGGCAAACTCGGCAAAATCCGCCGCATTCAACGGTTTGGCCACCTCGGCATCCAGCCACGCCTGCAATTGCGGGTCATCGGTGTGCTTGCCGATCTCGGCCGAGATCATCTGCTGCTCCCGCTCATCAATCTCGCCATCCGCCTTGGCTGCCGCGATCAATGCACGCAGCACGGCGTGGCTGTGTTCTTCGACCTGCGCGCCAGACAACTGGTCAACCGTCTGCAACGCCTGCTGCGGCGCCGACGCCTGTTGCCGCTGCCAGGCCTGATACGCCTGGAACGCCATCATCCCCAACGACGCCAGCGCCGCGTAGTTGGTGCCGCCGGTGCGCCCCTGAGGCGCCGCACGGGTTCCGCCAAGCATGCCGCCCAGGCCACCGAGCAAGCCACCAAGGCCGCCACCGCCTGAAGCCGAAGCAGCGCTGCCGCCCAGCAAACCGCCAAGCAAGCCGCCCAAACCACTGAGCCCGCCCTGAGACCCGGGTGCAGCGCCGCCCTGCTGGCTGGACGAGGCCTGGCCCGCCCGCAGCAATTGTTCCAGTAGATCGCCGGTATTCATGGTGTCACCCTCCCAGGGCGCAGAGTTCCAGATCAACAACAATAGCTGCGCTGCGCGAGAACACCATGACCGCCCGGCAGGCTCGCATTATCATGGCGACGCCCCCCCATCGAGGAACCTCACGTGACCCGTACCGAGCAGATTGCCTTGATGGCGACCTATAACCAGTGGATGAACCGCAAGGTGTATGAAGCGGCCCACGGCCTGAGCGACGAAGACTTGATTGCCGACCGTGGCGCGTTCTTCGGGTCGATCCTTGGCACGCTGAACCACCTCGCCCTGGGTGATCGCGTCTGGCTCAAGCGTTTCGCCGAGCATCCGGCAGGCTTTGCCGCGCTGGTACCGTTAGACGCGTTGGGGTTGCCGCCACGTCTGAATCAACTGGCCTTCGCCGATATCCGTGAACTGTCGGCCCACCGCGCCTGGCTCGACCAGCTCATCATCGACTGGGTGCAGTCGATCAGTGAGTCGGACCTGGATCAGCCCCTGCAGTACCACAACATGGCGGGCACGCCCATGAACAAGAATTTTCATGCACTGCTCGTGCACTTCTTCAATCACCAGACCCACCACCGAGGCCAGGTGACAACGCTGCTGACCCAGGCCGGGCGCGACGTGGGCGACACCGACCTGCTGGCGCTGATGGACTAGTTCAACCGCCGCTGTACTCGGCGTACGCCTGTATCAGCGCGGGGAAATTCTCCCTCTCCGGGAGCTGCGCAAAGCTGTGCTGTGCCGGGGTAGTCGCCCACGGCAGCTTTTCACTGGTCCAGGTTTCAATGAATGGCACATAGCCGCTGGCGTCATCCAGCATGGTGGGGCGCAGGTTGATCAGATCTTCCACGCCATTGGGGCGGGAAAACATCCAACTCATGCAGTGGGGGCAGCAGTAGTGGCGGTCTACGCCATGCAACCCGCCGATCACCGGGTTGCCCTGGGTGATGGTGAATCCGTGGCTGGGGATCAGCGCGCTCAGCGAGAACGCGCTGGATGACATCTTCTGGCACCCAGTGCAGTGGCACGCCATGGTGATCAATGGTTTTTCGGTCACGGTAAAACGCACCCGGTCACAACGGCAGCCGCCTTCCTGGGACTCTTGATTGCTCATCTTCCACTCCAGTCACATTGTGTGTGTGACCGGAGGATAAACGAGCGGGTGCGTCGCGAACAGCAGTGCCAGCTTGCATTACCGAACGCATGGAGCAGCGAACTGTCATAAAAGACAGAGCGGTGAACATCAGCCAATGGCTGCCCCGCCCTGCCCGCGCGCATCAGCAGATTACCGATGCGACGCATCCCCCAAGAAGGAGACGCTTACATGGTCATTCACTTCAAGGTCGCCGGGCATCTTGCCTGCGGTCATCACGGCAACAACCTCCCTTCCAGCACCGAGCTGAATCGGGTCAAGTGCCGTACCTGCCGTAACACCGAAGTCTTCAAGGAAGCCCGCCGCACCCAACGCAACGCCGCTCGGCGTGCCGCGCGCAAGTCCAAAACCGCCCATGCCGCCGGTGACTGGCGCAGTGCCTGGACCCAGCGCCTGACCGACCTGCCAGGCCGTCAGCGCCTGCCACGCGGGTTCCACGGCCAGCCATTCGTTTAAGTTACGCAGCCGGGGCACGACGGTAAGCGGCCAACAGCACGCCCATCGTCATCAACAACCCACCCGCCCCACGGTTGAAATGCTGCAAATGTGCGGGCCGCAGGCGACTGAGCAAGCGTGCCCCGCATACCGCGTAGAACATCATGATGCTGACATTGAGCACGCACAGCGCCAGCAACAGGCACGCGTACTGCGGCAGTTGTGCCTGGGTGCTGTCGACGAATTGCGGCAGGAATGCCGACATGAACAACAACGCCTTGGGATTGGAAATCGCCACCAGGAAACTGCGGGTGAAAATACTCGCCGAGCGGGTGCCGCCGTCCTCACCCTCGTCTACCGATGGCAACGCCGCCTGGGGTGATCGCAACATCTGCCAGCCGATCCAGATGAGGTACGCCGAACCGATCCATTTCAGCGCCTGAAACAGCCCTTCGCTGGCCGCGAGCAGCAATCCCAGGCCACACGCCACCGCCGTCACCAGCAAAGCGTCGGCCAACACCGCCCCGGCCATGCCCCAGAACGCCGCCTGCAAACCATGGCGCGAACCATTTTGCAGGGCCAACAGAACCGTCGGGCCAGGTATCGCGATAATCGCGGCGCTCATCATCACGAACAGAAATAAGGTTGCCAGGGACATGACAGGTTCCTACGGGCTGATCAGCTGCGAATCATCCCACCATATCCTCTGTGTGGCGAGGGAGCTTGCTCCCGTTGGGCTGCGTAGCGGCCCCAAAATCGTGGGAGCGCTTCGCACTCCAGCGGGAGCAAGCTCCCTCGCCACCGGTCATGTGTTGCTCAATTGGGTGCCAATAAAAAGCCCCGGATTGACCGAGGCTGTTGAGGGCTCATGCATCATTGGCCACTGGCCTCGACCGTGCCTTGTAACCCGGTAGCGCCGCGGCATACGCCAGCGCCTGCTCACGGGAACCGAAGGATGCCAGGCGATCAGCCTTGGTACAGACGCGCCACGGGCCGCTGTTGACCTGCACGATGTCATAACCGTTGAGATGCAGCTTGTTCAGCATGGGAGTGCTCATAGTCACCTCTCTCTCCAGAGATAATCCAGGTGTTTGACCGGTCTACCATACACCCGCTGACGACGAGGCAGCCTACCGGACGTCGAGTCAGCCGTAGGCTGGCAACCCCCATCGCGCGAGGTCAAACGCCTCCAGGCTCAGCAGTCTTCCATCCGCATGCAGGAACTTCTCCTGCGGCATCGCCGGGTCCGGGATGGCCACGGCGTACATGCCGGCCGCCTTGGCCGCAGTGATACCGAATGGGGAATCCTCGAACACCAGGCATTCAGCGGGCGTCACTCCCAGTCGCTGGGCGGCCACCAGGAAGATATCCGGCGCCGGCTTGGCAGCGCCTACCTGAGGGTCATCGGCGGTGACGATGGCATCGAACAAGCAGAACCAGTCGCGGTGCAAGGTGGTTTTCAGTTCGAAATAGTGCCGCGACGAACTGGTACCCACCGCAATCGGCACACCGTGGGCCGACAAATGCCGCACCAGCGCCTGGGCCCCGGCCATGGCCGCCGCCTGGGGAAACCGCGCATTCATCAATGGTGTGCGTTCCTGCAAGAACGCCTCGGGGCTCATCGGCAAGCCCACGGCCTGCACGATATAGCTGGCCAGTTCATAAGCCCCCAGGCCAATGGTGTTCTGCTTCATGCTCCAGTCAAAGGTGCGGCCGTAGCGGTCGGCAATCAGTTGGGTGACTTCGGTGTAGATGCCTTCGGTGTCGAGCAGCAGGCCGTCCATGTCGAAGATCACGGCCTTGATCGGCGCGGGTAGCGGTGCATTCATCACGGTGTCCTCAGGTGCGCCCGGCGTAATGGTCGATCAAGCGGTTGAGCAAAATCGCCAGCACGATGATCACCCCGGTGATCGCCATCTGGTAGAACGAGCCCAGCCCCAGCAGGTTGAAGATATTGCGCAACACCTGCAGCAGCATCACCGCCACCGCCGTGCCTACCACGCTGCCGCGCCCGCCAAACAGGCTGGTGCCACCCAGCACCACGGCGGCAATTGCATCCAGTTCCAGGCCCTGGGCAGCGGTCGGTTGGCCGACGTGCAGGCGTGAGGTCATCAACAAGCCGGCGAATGCTGCCAGGCCGCCGCAGATGGCGAACACCGCAATCGTCACCGCCCGCACCGGCACGCCGGACAGCCGCGCAGCCTCCAGGTTGCCGCCGGTGGCCAGCACATACTCGCCAAACACCGTGTAGCGCAGCACCAGCCAGGCGATGACGGTGATCAGGATAAAGATCAGCCCCAGCACCGGAAACGCAATGCCAGCGCTGGGCCAGATGTCGATCATGGCCGAGCCGAACGAGGTGAAGCTGGCCGGCAATCCGCCAATCGGCGCACCGTCGGATGCCAGGAAGGTGGCCCCGCGCAGCGACACCAGCCCGGCCAGGGTGATGATAAAACTCGGCACCTTGCCAAACACCGTGAGGCTGCCCATCAAGGTGCCGATGGCCAGTCCCACCAGCAACGTGGCCGGCACCGCCAGCCAGCCGCTGACCTGCTGCTGCAGGAGCACCGCCACCAGGATCCCGCCGAAGGCACACAGGCTGCCCACCGACAGGTCGATATTGGCCGTAAGGATAACGAAGGTCATGCCGATGGCGATAATCCCGACAATCGCCCCCTGCTGGAAGAGGTTGGCGATGTTGCCGAAGGTCAGGAAGTCGTCCGACAGGAACGTCGCCACCACCACCGCAAACAGGAAAATGAACACAAAGTTGTAGCGCATCACCCACTCCAGCACCGCACTGCGACGGCGGCTGGTGAGGGTGACGGGCTTATCGAAAACCGGGCTTGGGTTGCTTGCAATAGTCATGGTTCTACACTCGTTCTACCGATAAGGATGGCCTGGTCGATCTGGTCGCGACTGGCAGTCAAGGGGTCGAAACACAGCGCGTTGCGCCCCTCATGCATCACCCAGATGCGGTCGCAATTGACGTACAACTCGTCCAGCTCGCTGCTGGCGACCAGCACCGCCGCCCCTTCCTGCGCCAGGCTGCGGGCCAGGGCATAGAGGTCGGCCTTGGCGCCGACATCCAGGCCACGACTGGGCTCGTCCAGCAGCAACAGGCGCGCGCCGTCGATCACCCACTTGGCCATGACCACCTTCTGTTGATTGCCGCCGGAGAGCTGGCGTACCGGTTGCTCAAGGTTGTCGAGCTTGGTCTGCAAGCGCTGCAGCACCGGGCCGGCGCGGTCCTTGGCCTGGCGATGGGAAAACCAGTTCAAGTGCCGGGTGTGCACCAGGCAGGCATTGCGATAGATGGGCGCATCCAGCAGCAGGCCTTCGGTCTTGCGGTTTTCCGGCACCAACCCGACGCCCTGGCGGATCGCCTGGCGCGAGGTTTGCGGCTGATAAGGCTGGCCAAACAGTTCAACATCGCTGTCGTTGCGCCCCACGCCAAACAAGGCTTTGAGCAACGTGCTGCGCCCTGCCCCGTTAAGCCCGGCAAGCCCGACAATTTCGCCCTGACGCACTTCCAGCCCCTGCACGTCCAGGCCCTGCTCGCCTTGCAGCCGGCGAATATTCAGCGCCAGGTTGTCCCGCGGCGCCTGACGCGGGCTGCGTTCCAGCAGGTCGCGGTGCTCGCCGACCACGGCGGCGATCAGCGCCTGGTCGTCGATCTGCGCCAGCTCGTGGGTTTGCAGGGTTCGCCCGGCACGCAGCACCGTGACCCGGTCGCCGATCTCGCGAATTTCATTCAAGCGGTGGCTGACATACAGCACCGCCACACCCGCCGCAGTGATCTCGCGAATCACCTGGAACACCCGCTTGAGTTCGGTCTCGTTCAGCGCCGCCGAAGGCTCATCCATCACCACCAGCCGGGCCTCACAGGTCAGTGCCCGGGCGATGGCCGCCAATTGCTGGTTGGCAATCGACAGGCTGCCCACCCGGTCGGAACTCGAGAAGTTGGCCCCGACCCGCAACAGTGCGGCCTTGGCCAACGCACTGCGCTTGCCCCGGGAAATAATCCCGAAGCGCTGGGGCGCATAGCCGAGCATCAGGTTCTCTTCGACGGTCATCTGCGGGATCAGGTCGAGCTCCTGATAGATCATCGCGATCCCGGCCTGGCGCGCCTGTTGCGGATTCTTCAGTTCCACCCGCCGGCCCGCCACCGACATCTCGCCGCCATCCGGGCGATGGGCGCCGGCGACGATTTTCAACAGGGTACTTTTGCCCGCGCCATTGGCACCCAGCAGGCAATGCACCTCACCGGGCCGAACGTCGAGGGAGGCATCGGTCAGCGCCACCACATTGGGCGGAAAACGCTTGCTGACATGACGGATATCCAGGGCCAACTCACTCATGATCCTGCTCCAGCAAATAGCGGGCGGTGGCCGCGTCGGTGGCCAGCACATTGACATAGCCGGCCTTGACGCTGGCGTGGACGATGCGGTGCTTTTGCGCGCCAACGCACACGGCAATGGACCAGGCCTTGTCGCGCAAGGCGGCCAACGGCAGGCCCAGGGTGCGGGCGTCGAGTTCGGGCATCACCGGTTCACCGTCCATGCCGATAAAGCGGCCCATGATGTCGCCGACGGCGCCCAGGCGTTCCAGCTCTTCGAGCAATGGCCGGTCGATGTAACCCGACTCCATCAACACCGAATGATCAGACAACTCCCCCAGGCTGAAACACGCCACCGGCGCCTGTTGCCCGAGGCGCAATACCTGGGCGATCACCGGGTCCTGCTCCAGTGCCTCGCGGGTATGCGCATGCCCGAGAATCGCCGGCACCGGCAGCAACGTGGCCTGGCCACGGGCAGCCTGGGCGAAGCGCTCGGCGACGTTATGGCTGGACTCGCCCATCGAACGGGTATTGATCGCGCCGTTCAGCAGCACCACGTTGACCCCCTCGTTCCAGCGCGGCACCAGCCACTGGGCCATTTTGGTCAGGGTGCGGCCCCACGACACGCCGATCAGCGCCGGCATCGGCTGCAAGTTGCACAGGTAACGGGCGGCGGCCTGGGTCACCACGTTCAGCGCGGTGTCGGCATCTTCCACATCCAGCACCAATGCTTCACGCAGGCCGAAACGCCGTTGCAAGGCTACTTCCAGCTGCGGCAAGCGCGCCGAGCGGGCGACGATATCGATGCGCACCACCCCGCAATCCCGCGCCTCGCGCAGCAAGCGGCTGACTTGCCAGCGGGTCAGGCCGGTCTCCCGGGAGATATCGCTTTGGGTCTTTTCCAGGTCGTAATACAGCTTGGCCACCTGGACCATCAAGTCATCACGCTGGGAATCGGCCGACAACCGCGTGGCAAACGTTTCTTCAGGGTGGGCGCTCATGCTGCCGGCCTTACGCCGAGCGTGCGGTTCGCCGGTGGCTTGCAACTGATGGGCGCGACGCTGTCGGTGGCGGCGCGGTAGCGGCCCAACAGCTCGATGTATTGCTCGTGGGCGTAAGGGTCGGGCTCGATCAGCCGGCCGATGGTGGTGAAGTCGGTGGCCGCTTCCTGCAAGGTGCCGAACTCACCAAGGGCGCAGGCGGCAGCGGCGGCGGTGCCGATCAGGGTGAGGTTGTCGTGGGGCACCATTTCGAACGGCACACCGGTGGCATCCACCGTGGCCTGCAACCACAACGGGTTCTTCTGGAAACCACCGGCGGCGACCACCCGGGTGATCTCGATGCCCTCGGAGCGCCAGGTGTGAAAGATGTTCGCCGAGCCCAGGGCAATCGCTTCCACCGAGGCGCGGTACAGGTCATGCCGGTCATGGTTCAGCGACAGGCCCATGATCGCGCCGCGCATGTCCGGTGAGCGGTACGGTGTACGGTTGCCCATCCAGTAATCGAGCACCAGCAAGCCGGTGGAGCCGGGCTGCAGTTCTGCGGCCTGGCGGATCAGGCGCTGGTGCCCGGCATCGTCGAGGCCGAACATCTTTTGCGCCAGCCAGTTGAGGATCGAACCGGCGGAGACTTGCCCGCCTTCCATCAACCATTGGCCGTCGAGCAAGGCGCCGGGGTACGGGCCCCAGATGCCCGGTACGTCGATGCGTTGCGGGGTGTGCATCAGTTGCACCACCGAGGTACCGCCGATAAACAACAGCTCGCCGGCGCCAGTGGTGCCGGCACTGAGCATTGCCATGTGGGCGTCGATTCCGCCCTGGGCCACCAGCGTGTCGCGGCTCAGGCCCAGATGATTGGCAGCATCGGCGCTCAATGGGCCGATCCGGCCACCAACCTTGATCACTTCCTGAGGGAGTTTTTGCGCCAGTTCAGGCACGCCCAGTTCAGCGTACAATTCCACCGGAAAACGCTGCTGCAAGGTGTCGTAATTCCACTTGCAACTGGCATTCAATTGGGAGGCGACCCAGCGCCCGGTCAACTGAAAGTTGATCCAGTCCACGGCCTCGCAAATACGCTCGGCGCGCTGGTAAACCTGAGGCTCGTGCTCGGCCAGCCACATGGCCTTGGGCACCAGCCATTCCACCGCGTCACCGCCCTGGTTCATCATCGGGTGGCTGATGTGGGCCGTGCGCGCCGACTCGGCAGCGGCGCGGCAATCCATCCATAACAACGCCGGGGCCAGGGGTTGGCCGTCCGCCTGGGCAACCACCACGGTGGAGGCTGTGGTGGCGACGCACACCGCCGCCACCTGCGGGTGCCCGGCCTGGGCCATCAACTGCCGGCAGGCCTTGCCCAGCGCCGACCACCAGTCCGCCGGCGCCTGCTCGGCCCAACCCAACTGCGGGTATTGCGTGGCATACGGCGCCTCGGCGACGTGTACCAGTTTGTGGCTGTGCAGGTCATACAAACCAGCCCGCACCCCACCTGTTCCGAAATCCAGTCCCAACAACAAGGTCATCGGTAGTTCTCCTGCGTCTTGTAACAACGCTTTTTGTTTTAAGCCCGGCAACGCACAGCGTCGTCGGGCTTGGCGACACACAGCTGACGCGGCTCAGGGACGGAAAATTACCTTGGCCGCGACTTCGCTGCGATCGGCATAGCGCTTGAACATCGCCGGCAATTCATCCAGCGGCAAGTCGTGGGTAATCATGAACTGCCACTGCAATTCACCGGAAGCCAGCTTGTCGATGGAGGCCGTCCACTCATCGCCCGGGAACGGTGCCGAGAACGAGTTCCAGGCGCCGTGCAGGGAGATTTCCTGGCGCAGGAAGTGCGAGAACGTCGCAGTGCTGAGGGCCACGTCACTGGTGGGAATGCCGATAAACACCACATGCCCGCCAGCCTTGGTCAGTTGCACGGCCTGGTTGATCGAGCTGGGATGGCCTGCCGCTTCAATCACCAGTTGGCAACGGGGCAACTCGGCATCCGCCGCGCCGCTGAGCAGGGTGTGGGTGGCGCCGGCTTCGCGGGCCATGGCGAGTTTCTCTTCGGCGATGTCGATGGCGACGATGTCCTTGGCCCCCATGATCCGCAGCCACTGGATCGCAAACAGGCCGATCGGCCCGCAACCTACCACTGCCCCGCTCTGCCCGGCCTTGAAGTCGGCTTTCCAGATCGCATGCAGGGCAATCGCCGCCGGGTCCACCAGGGACGCGGCAATCGGGTCCATGCCTTGGGGCACCTTGATCAGGTTGCTCAGGGGCACATTGACGTACTCGGCATACGCGCCGTCGCGGCGGCTGCCGAAGTAATCGTAGCGCTCCGAGCGGGACGGAAAGCCACGGGCATATTGGTCGCTGCTGACGTCCGGGATCATCGGCGGCACAGTCACCAGTTCGCCGATGGCATAGCCTTCGACACCGCTGCCGATCTCTTCGATAAAGCCTGCGAATTCATGGCCGCAAATCAGCGGCATCACATGGGCGCCCTTGCTCAGCATGCGCGGAATATCCGAGCCGCACACGCCGCAGGCGGCGACCCGAACCAGCGCGTGGCCGGCCTTGACCGCAGGTTTTGGAACATCTTCGACCCGGATATCGCCCGGTTGGTACATGACGGCAGCTTTCACAGTGAATTCCTCTGTTGAGTGACGAGTGCGTTCGAACAGGCACCTCCCGCAAGAGGTGCCCGCAAAAATCCATAGCGTGGCGGCGCAGATCCGTCAGAGCGCGCCGGGGCGGTATTCGCCGAAGGTAGAGTCATGCTTGACCTCGGCCACGTTGGCCTTGGTCACCACCTGGGTGCCGGCGTCGACAAAGTTCGGCACCGACTTGCCGGCCGCCAGGGCCCGCGCCGCCTCGATGGCGACCTCGCCCAGGTAGCGTGGGTCGTTGAGGGCGGTGGCCACGTATTGATCGCCGCTCTGGATGGCATTCAAGGCCTCGGACAAGCCGTCGATCCCGGCCACGAGGACGTCTTTCTTGCCGCTTTCGGTGAGCACTTGCAGCGCGCCCATGGCCATGTCGTCGTTATGCGCGATCACCGCCTTGAGGTCCGGGTGCGCTTGCAGCAAATCCTGCATTGCCGTGACTGCGTTGGCGCGCATGTACTCGCTGTAGGGCCCGTCGATGATCTTGAAGTCGGTGCCGGCCAAAGCGGTGTGGAAGCCCTTGCGGCGTTCTTTCATTACCGTACCGCCGGCGTCGCCCTGGATCTCGATGATCTTGCCCTTGGTCACGCCGCGCTGCTTGAGCGCGGCGAGCAGCGCCTTGCCGGACAGCTCGCCCATCTCGGCATTGTTACGGCCAATGGTGGTGGCGACCGGGGCATTGATTGCGCGGTCGACGGCAATCACCGGCACCTTGGCGCGTTTGGCGGCGTCGAGGGCCGCGCCCACGGCGTCGGGGTTCACGGCATTGATGATGAGGATGTCGACCTTGCGGGTCAGCAGGTCCTGGATATCGTTGTTCTGCTTGCTGATATCGCCGTTGGCGTCGAGGAAGATCAGCTCGTCGCCGCCCTTGGCCGCTGCAGCCTTGGCGCCGTCGCGCAGTTGTACGTAGAAGGGAGATTGCAGGGTGACCTGGCTGAAACCGATCTTCAGATCCTTGGCCTGGGCGTTCAGCGCCAGCGCCGAGGCCGCGACAGCCAGTGCAAGGGCCAGCACATGAACAGGTTTACGGGCTATCTGGAGCATGGTGATTCCTATTTTTATTGTTGTCAGGATTCGGGCACGGCCTTCAGGGAGGCCGTGCTCACAAATGTGAACCGCGATCACATTTGAAAAACTATGCCTTGCTCCCGAGAGTGTCAAGGCCAATTTGTTAAATTCCGAACAAATGAAATAAAAATCACAATGCTGTTTGAGTCAGATCAGCAGGATCGCCCCGCTGTCCCTGATCACCTGCTGCTGTGCCGCCTCGAGCCCGGGGTCGCTGATCACCCGCTGGAAGTCCGACAGCTCGGCAAAGTGTGCCGCACGTACTTCGTCGAACTTGCTGTGGTCGGCCACCAGCACGCAGGTCTGCGCCCGCGCCATGACCCGGCGCTTGACCTCCACTTCGTTGAGGTTGTAGCAGGTCACACCGTGGGCGGCGCTGACGCCGGCCGCGGAAATGAACGCCCACGCCACACGGATGCCATCCAGGATGCCCGCCTCGGCATGGCTCTCGAAGACCATGTTGCGCCGATGAAAGGTGCCACCGCAGAGGATGATGGTGCAGTGGGGCTTTTGCTGGAGCTTGAGCAATACGTTGAGGGAATTGCACAGCGCGGTGAACTCCAGGTCATCCGGCAACGCCTCGATAATGAACGGCGTGGTGGTGCCGCAATCGATAAACACCGTGTCGCCGGGGCGCACCAGGCTGGCGGCCAGCACGCCGATCTGACGCTTCTCGGCGACGTGGCGCTGGTCCTGTTCGGCGACCTGGTAATCGGGCTCCGGCGGCCCGCTGCGGGTTACGTGCCCGCCCAACAGGCGCAGGCCCTGGGGGCTGTCTGCCAGGTCGCGGCGCAGGGTCATTTCCGATACGCCCAGCAATGCGGCCATGTCACGCAAGTGAATCGCCGACTCGCCCTGCAAGGCCTTGTGCATGGCCCGAAATCTTTCGCTTTTCTTTGAATCCACTGCGTTCCAACCCTCGTTGAATGCGTGCCCTTGATCAGGGCAGTCACAAATTCCATTTACAATGTTATTTATTTCACATTTAATGCATCCAACTTAACACAAACCGCCTTTTCCCAGCACCTCATCCTTACAGGACACTTGCCATGCCGACTGACCCGTTGCCGCTCGCGGCCTATATCGACCACACCCTGCTGGCCGCCGATGCTTCCCAGGCGAGCATTCGCCAACTGTGCGCCGAGGCCCGCGAGCATGGCTTCAAGTCCGTGTGCGTCAACAGCGCCAACGTGCCGCTGGCCGCCGACTGCCTGCGCGACTCCGCCCCGTTGGTCTGTGCCGTCGTCGGCTTCCCCCTGGGTGCGGGCTTGAGTGCGGCCAAGGCTTATGAGGCAAAGCTTGCGATCGAGGCCGGTGCAGGCGAGATCGACATGGTGCTGAACATCGGCTGGCTGAAGGATGGCCTGCTGGACCAGGTACGCGACGATATTGCCCAGGTGCTGGCGGCCTGCGGCGCGGTACCGCTGAAAGTCATCCTCGAGACCGGCCTGCTCGATGACCAGCAGAAAACCCATGCCTGCAGCCTGTGCCGCGAGCTGAACGTGGCGTTCGTCAAGACCTCCACCGGTTTCGGCCATGGCGGCGCGACATTGGCGGATGTGCGCCTGATGCGCGGCGTGGTGGGGGCGCAGATAGGCGTGAAAGCGTCGGGCGGCGTGCGCGACCTGGCGACGGCCCAGGCGATGATCGAAGCCGGTGCTACGCGCCTGGGCAGCAGCTCCGGGATCGCCATCGTCAGCGGCGCAAAGGCGGCCGCGGGCGCCTACTGAGTTGAGTGCAGCGCTGGCGCCCTTTCACAACCCTTTCACAGTCGCGCGCCTATGGTCACCTCAGCTCCTGGTGAAAACCTTTAAGCCCGCGCTCCCCATCGCGGGCTTTTCTTTGCCCGGAATTTATCCGCAGGTCAGCTACAGCCGGCGTGGCGGTGAGCCGCCGCAGGCCACGCCCTCCAGGCAGAATACAAACGGGGCCACCACTTGAATCTCGCCTTTGAGCAGCATTGAGGGTGGAGGCGCAGGCACTGGCGACGCCGCCGGAACGAATCTCTCCACGGCGCTGACGAACAGATCCGAACCTGTATGGCTGATGACTTTGTGGCGTATCAGATTGCCTTTGGCGTCAACCACGAATTCAACCCTGACCAGGCCGGTCAATCCTTGCAGGCGAGCTTCTTCGGGGTACGACTTGAAGTGATTGAGGTGAGTGAGCAACTGGTATTCCCATAAGCGTTGTTCTGCCAGTTGTTCCCGGGTGGGGCCGCTCGTGCAGGCACAAAGCAGTAAGACAAGTGCGATCCAGCTGTATTTCATAAACGCAGTTCCGTTGACGTTTGGTGTGCAAGGTGAGGCTAATCAAGGCTCGGTGCGTCAGCGTGTTATCCAGGTCGAACAGAATGGCCCGTGGGTACACGAATGCTTCTTGTGGAAAACCAAATCTGCCTCTCAGGCGGTGGTACTGACGATGGAACCGGTACCGCTTCCACCGTCGGAAGTCAGTGCCTGCAACAACGCCGAAGACGCAGACTGCAATGCAGCTGCCGTTGCGGCAATCTGCGCCTGGGCGGCAGCCACGGCGGCCGCTTTGGCGTCTGCGCTTTGATTGCTGGCCTGGGCCTTTTGCATGTTTTGCTGCTGCTCTTGAAGCTGCTTTTGCAACTCCGCAATCTGCTTTTTCAGCGCCTTGACGGTGTCGGACTCCTGCGACGTGGATGCCGCCTGGCCGCCACCTGCAGCGGGCGCACTTTTGGCACCCGTGTCCGGGTTGAGACTCAAGGTTCCAGAGTCTTCGGTCTTGGAGCTATCGCTGACGCTGGCCGGACTTGGGTTGGCGGGTACTGAAGCGAGACTGCTGACGTTCGTGATCATGTCAAATATCCAATTCCGGTATCGATGTTAATTGATCGGCGCTTAAGCTGATTACTTTAACCCGTTATCGACCCTACCGAACCTTGCTACAGCGACGGACCGATTCAGCGGCGAGGTCTCGAAAAGACGTTGACCAGGCTTCCATCCGGATCACGCAGCAATACCGAAGTGTTGCCCCATGGCATGACTTTCACCGGCATCACCACATCAGCCCGACCGATACGCAGCAGGACGGCCTCCACATCATCCACTTGAAACTCCAGGATCGCCGAACGGTTGCTGGCGGCGACTGCCAGTCCATCGTTGTGAAGGCGGACCAGGCGCTCATCGGCTATGGCCAGGACGACGCCGTCGAGGTGAATTTCAGCGAACCCGTCAGCCAGGTGCCTTGGCTCGACAGTCGAGAGGTTGTGATAGAACTGAACGAGCCGTTCAAAGTGGTTGGTAACGAGACGAACAGACGAGAATTTCATCATTTGACCTGACAGGAGTGAGAGAACTCACCTTAATTCAAGCCCGCGTCAGTTCCTGACAGTAGCGTTGTTATCGGCGTTCCAAACGACAGCCTGTGCCACCACCACGTACTCGCCATTGAAGGTTGCCGCTGGCGAGCCGTAAAGCTGGTAACCCAGCGCAAGCGCTTCAGAGACCCGGTGACAGAAGGAGGCATCGTCCTTGCCTGTCAGGATCCGATAGGTAGGTAGGCCTTCAGGAGGGGAATTCTGCATGGGAGCACCTGCTGGAACAGTTAAGGAAAGCCACTTGGCGATCGGGTGACGCCGGCTTGTGCCCGATGATATCAGTCAATGATCACGTCGCGACCCTCGGCCTTCAAGCGCGCGAGATTGTCCTTCATCTGCTGCAACCGTTCAGGCGGATGCCCGTGCCATTTCGTGACCTCCGCCACGACGCGCAAAGGGTCAGTGGAGCGATAGGAAAGCGTGGGATTGCCGGGAAACTTCTTATCCGTCACGTTGGGGTCATCCATGATTGCCCCCGTTGGCTCCACAACATAAATCCGTTCCCGCCCACTGCCGAGCGCCAGCTCAGCCCCCCAGATGGCGGCATCCAGCGTGCCCGCAAAGTAAACCCAGGACAGTGCTTTACCTTCTGTAAAGTTGGACGGGTAGCCGACGCGGATCAGATCGCCGGGCTCCAGGTCGGCCCGGGTGCCGTGAAAGAACTGACGGATGAACATGCCAGCGGTATTTGACATGGGCTCGTTGCTCCGTGGATGAATGTTATGTTTGGATGCGAATGCCCCCATCGGCTGGGTTCCTCTATACCACCGCACCTCAGGAAACCGTTGTGACGAATCTGACCATACGACGCGCCAGTATCGACGACTTGCCTTTCATTGTTTTGCTGCTGGCAAATGACTCCCTGGGGGCTGTTCGAGAAGATAGCAGTCTTCCGCTTCAGAGTTCCTACACACGAGCGTTTGAGGCCATCGACGCAGACCCGAACCAGTTTCTTGCCGTCGCTGTGGCTGATGAAGAGGTGATCGGTACTCTCCAACTTTCTTTCATTCCGAATATTTCTCATCGGGGCGCATGGCGAGCTCAAATCGAAGCCGTCCGCGTGCACGAGCGAATGCGTGGGAGCGGATTGGGCCGGCAATTCTTCGAATGGTCGTTTGAGCAAGCACGTCAGCGCCACTGCCAACTGATCCAGCTTACCTGTGATCGTACGCGGCCAGATGCTCATAGGTTTTATGAGTCCCTGGGGTTCTTGCCAACCCACACAGGCTTCAAGATGAAGCTGTGACCATTGCCCGGCGTTTGATTGCCGGGCCAGAGGGCGGAGTCAAAGCAATACAGTAGCAAGCATGCCCAAGGCGCCGAGGACAAACCCGATGAGTGCGCCACGCCCTGGTGCTTCATGGAACAGCGCCCAGACCACCACGGGCTCAAGCAGCAACAGGGAGGTGACTGAGACCACGGTGACGACCCAGATATCACCGACCGCCACGTACCCCAGCCAATACGCACCCAACAGGCAAAGCCCGGCAAAACACATCAGCACAACGGGAAGGACGAACGCCTCCCATGAACCATGCCCTGTCTGGGCAAGCCTGGCGGTTACCACCTCGCTGTAGATTGCACAAAACTCCCCCACCACCATCAACCCTAGAGCAGAAACTCCGAGTAGTTCTTTGGACATATCAAAAACTCCTTCGTATTCAACGCAATATTTTTCAGCTCCCAGCGAGCAATGCCGCTGCCAAGGAGCGTGTTGCAGTGATACGAAGCAGCCTTGAACAGGCCTGAATTACCGAAGTGCTTTTCCATGCTCATGTCCTTCAAAGGGTGAGTCTCAGCGCCCGGAAAAGGGCGCTCGCTGCGATCATACGTTCCGACAGCCCGCCTGAACAACCTGCCCCCTCTCGGTCTGCCGCGAAGTGCTTCTGCAGGATCAGTGAGCGTTGAACCAGTCGGGGTGCACAACCGGAAAGTGCTTTTTCAGCCAATCCACAAATGCATTCACCTGGGGTGCAAGATGGGATCGGCTGGGGTAAAGCACGGAAACCAGGCGCGGTGTCGGACGAAGTGCGCCGAGTACTTCAACCAGTTCTCCACTGGCGAGGTACGCCCCGACGGTAATCCCCGGTGCTTGAATAATGCCGAAGCCTGCAACGCCGCATTGAACGTATGCGTTGGACTCGTTCACGGTGATACCGCCGCGTGGAGTGTGTGGATGGTCCTCGCCCGCCATCGAGAAGTGCCAAGGCAGCGGCCTGTTGTTTTGACCCGAAAGAAAGCCGACGCACCGGTGGCCGGCAAGGTCCGCCAGGGTTTCCGGTACCCCGTAGGCCTGGAGATAACTTGCAGATGCACAGGTCACCATGATTGCGCTGCCTATTTCCCTGGCTACCAGGCTGGAATCCGGGAGATCACCGATTCGCAATACGCAATCGATGCCTTCCGCCACCAGGTCTACCCTGCGGTCGGTCACGCCGAGTGCCAGTTCGATCTCGGGAAATGCCTCGGTAAATTGCCTGAGGCTTTCCATGAACCCGTGCTGGGAAAACGCTGTGGGAATATCAATCCGAAGCCGCCCACTCAGCGTCGAGCCACTGCGGTCGAACATGGAAGTGGTTTCTGCGATGGTGGCCAGAATCTCTTTGACACGCTCGTAAAATCGTTCGCCCTCAGCCGTCAGCTTGACTTTACGCGTCGTGCGCTGGAACAGGCGCACACCCAGGGACGCCTCCAGTTCCTGAATAGTGCGCGTGACATAGGGACGGCCGGTCTGCGTCGCCTCCGCGACTTTTGTGAAGCTGCCCAACTCCGCCAGCTTGGCAAATACCTGCATCGACTGTAGAAGCGCCATACGTCTGTCCCCGGGAAGCCGGTGAAGGGTTGATTGTTACTCTCCAGAATAACAATGCTGTTGGATTCTGCCCATTTATGCCGCGCTGCGAAACCTCAACAATGGCCCCAACAACAAGGAGGCACTTGCCTCCCCTGCCCATTCACCGTTGCTGGAGACAGAAAATGAAAGCGTGGCTTCTGAAAGATTTCGGTTTGGACAACCTGGTACAAGGGGACGCCGAGACCCCCGTCCCCAAGGCGGGAGAGCTGCTGGTAAAGGTGGGGGCCGTTTCGCTGAACTTCCGGGACAAGGCCATCGTCGATGGCATCTACGAGCCCCACAAGGTGCCCAAGCCATTGATTCCCGTCAGCGACGCGGCAGGCGTTGTCGTAGCAACAGGTGACGGTGTCAGCCGTTTCGCTATTGGCGACCGGGTCAACTCGCATCTCTACTCCCGCTGGCTGGACGGCATGCCTGGGCCGGATGAACCCGACTACTGCTTCGGCTCGCCTTTGCCCGGCGGCCTGGCGCAATACATGATCATCCATGAGGACAGCGCAGTACGTGTCCCCGACAACCTGTCGGATGAGGAAGCCGCGACTCTTCCGATTGCCGCATTGACGGCCTGGTACGCGCTGGTTGATTTCGGCCAGGTCGAGGCGGGCCAAACGGTGCTGGTTCAAGGTACCGGTGGGGTTTCGGTTTTCGCTGCGCAAATCGCAACCGCCCTCGGCGCCAAGGTTATTGTCACCTCCAGTCTGGATGAAAATCTGGAGCCTATGAAAAAACTGGGGGCGGTCGCCAGTGTGAACTATCGCACGCATCCTGGCTGGGCAGAGGAAGTCCTGAAACTCACCGATGGCAAGGGCGTGGACCTGCTCCTGGACGTCGCAGGCGGAGATGGCATCAATCAATCGATCGCCGCGACCAGGGTCGGTGGACGTATCGCCCAGATCGGATTCCTGACGGGCCAGACGTCTGCATTGAACCTGATGCCGATGATATTCCGGCAAACAACCATTCGCGGCATTGCCGTAGCGCCGCGCTCATCGTTCGACCGCATGAACGCGTTCCTGAGCGAGCACAGGATTCGCCCGGTAATCGACCGTGTGTACGCCTTCGATCAAGCGCGCCAGGCATACGAACACTTGGCCAGGGGCGCCTTTGGCAAAGTGGTCATCAAGGTCGGGTAAAGTCGACCGCCGGGCGTTTCACACAGGCAGGTGATTGCTGCGGGATTTGCCCAGGCGGTTCACGAATGACACCAATGGTCGTTCAAAGACCGGTTCCTGTTATTTATGGAGCAACGCAGGTTTGGTGTAGTCGAAAAGAGGCTTTGCGACTAAACCGGTATAGGGGACATCGCCAAATGAGCAAGGGTAGGCCCCCTACCCCCACGGTGGCCGAACACCCGGCGCACCCGGCACATTGAAGGACCGACGCCATGCAGAACCTCAAGATCGCGACATTCAATGTCAACGGCATAAAGACGCGACTGCCCAACCTTCTGCAGTGGCTGGAAAAGGAGCGCCCGGACATCGTCTGCCTGCAGGAACTGAAGGCGCAAGACAACGCGTTCCCCGCTGGAGAACTTGAGGCGGCGGGCTATGGCTCATTGCACCATGGCCAGGCATCCTGGAACGGAGTGGCAATCCTCGCGCGGGATTCCGAACCCCTTTTGATCCATAAGGGCCTGCCGGGAGCCAAGGACGACTCGCAGTCTCGATACCTGGAAGCGGCTGTCCATGGCGTGATTGTCGGATGCCTGTACCTGCCCAACGGAAACCCTCAACCCGGGCCAAAATTTGATTACAAGCTCGCGTGGTTCGAACACCTGATCTCCCACGCTGCAACACTGCAGGCCAGCGAACATCCCGTGGTCCTGGCCGGTGACTACAACGTGGTGCCCACCGACCTGGACATCTACAACACCCGCTCATGGCTCAAGGATGCCCTCCTCCAGCCAGAAAGCCGTGAGTGCTTTCAAAGGCTGCTTTCCCAGGGCTGGATCGACTCGCTGAGGCACCTGTACCCGGAAGAGCGGGTGTACACGTTTTGGGATTATTTCCGTCAGCATTGGCAGAAGAATTCCGGGCTGCGCATCGACCATCTGCTGCTCAACCCGGTACTCGCGCCGTACCTGAAAAACGTCGGCGTAGATGCATGGGTACGGGGTGAAGAGCATGCCAGTGATCATGCGCCGACGTGGATCGAGATCTCATCACGGCAAACCCGGTCAAGAAAGAAGCCAAAACGCAGTTGATCACAAGCCACGACGCTGACTATCGGCACGCGTGCCGGTACCCGACTCACCCATCCCAAGGTGTGATCCGGGCTTACTGATGGGCCACGAATTTCGCGAGCATCAGCCAGCGACTTATGGCCGCAACGAGTTCGGTCTTGCACTCCACCGGCAGCCAATGCCCGCCAGGCAGGCTCGTCACTGTGAGGTCTGCGCAGGCCGCGCGCATTGGATCGCCCAACTGATTGCCGTTGATGGTATTCATCGGGTCGTAATCACCGTTCACAAACAGGACGGGCATGGACAGGCGGCCGCCATTGGGTGCGCGATGGGCGTATTCGATGTTGGCATCGTCGTTCAGATACCACGCGCAGGGCGTGCGGAAACCATGCTCCTCGAACGTGCGCACCAGTGCCGCGAAGTCCTTCTCGGGCCAGAGCGCCGAGTCTGGTGGGGTCGGGGGAGCTCGGTGCGCTTCGCCAAACCGCCCGCCTTTGCGGGTCACTTCGGCATTGGAGGCGACCCTGGCGATGCTTGCAGGGTCGCCTCTTCGATAAATCGACGCCAGCGATGCTGCTTTGTCCGCGTCAAGATCAGCCACGGCGGACGCAAAATGCGTGTTGTAGTAGCGGTAATAGTCCCATTGGCCGTCTGGATACTGGTCGACCGGGTAAATCCCTCGGTCAACCAGCGGTATGAGCGTCGCCAGCGCGTTCGTGGAAGGAAAGTACGGGACCGAAACCAGCACCACGCCGCGGCTGCGCTGAGGTTCATGGGCGACCAGTTCACCGGCCACGACGCTGCCCCAATCATGGCCCACCCAGATGGCTGGCGTTCCACCGAGATGGTCATGCAGCTCTGCCATGTCTGCCACGATGTTTTCAATCGTGTACGCATTGATCGGGGCCGGCGCCGAAGAGCCGCCATAGCCGCGCATGTCGGGTGCGACGCAGTGCCAGCCTTGGGCAGCGAACGCTTCCATCTGTGCACGCCAGATCAAACCGAGTTCGGGCCAGCCATGCAGGAACATCATCAATGCCCCATCGGCAGGTCCCGACTCCAGATAATGCGTTGTGTGACGGGGCGTACTGAAGACGCGCGAAGTCAGCTTGAAAGTGGACATAGGATCTCCTCATGTCATACCGGCGCGATGTTTCACTGTAGGCCACCTCGAGTGCGTGAGCACCACTGCCCGCATATTTTCAGGTAGCACTTATCCTGGGATCGGGACTAAAAGAACTGAAGCAACCACACGTCAATCAACGTTGTAGAAAATTTGAATTAGCCAGTTGCCCCGCCGGTCAAGAATTATGAACGCAGTAAATCTGACGAGGTAACAGAAATGACTATCCAGGCAGAGACACTCGTACAACTGACCGAAGCCCTGCAAGAGCGAGGCATGCATCTGGTTTCAGATGTTCACTTCACCCGCGCGCCCTATCGGCAGAATCACCTCTGGGTCTGCACCGTAGCGTAACGATCCCTTATGATGCTTGCCTGCCAGAAGGTCGCCAACCGCGACAGATGGATCAATGCGAACACTCTTATGGATAAGCCCGATGCGGATCAACGTTCTGACAATTTCCCTGGCCACCTTGATGATGACCGGGTGTGCCAACCATGGCGCCAAGCCTTCGACGCACGCGCTGGCGACTCAAGATAACGTAGTTGGCATCTGGGCCATGGTTCCTCTGCGCAACGGAATTGCCAACGTGGTCGAATACAGCGCTGATGCCAAAGCCACATTGCATCCATTCAACTGCGCTGAACCCGGGAAGCACCAGGAAAAAGAAGTGAGCGACTTCAAGGTGTCCGACGATGGAAAGGTCATCCATCTCAAATCACCTTCAGACAACTTCGACCTGAAGGTCCTGGCATTCGACCCGCAGACCATGACGCTGAGCATGGATGTTTCGGATACGAGCCTGACCTTCAACTACGTAAAAGTCAGTAACGTCGCACCGCTGTGTGCCCTTTATCCAAACGCCGCCGCTGAAGCTGCGCGCAAAACCCCTTTCAAGGCCAGTGATTTTGTAGCGGATCCCGGGATACCTGCCCACTCCGGTATGGAGCGATATATTGGCAAGTGGGCAAATGACAAAGGTGAGCTGGAGGTAGAAGTCATCGTGGGTCCCAACGGCAGTGCCTACCTCTACATGGCTTCCAGCAAAAACTGGCACTTCCTGTACAACGAGGTGCATTGGGTAGGCGACGAACTGCATTTTGAAAGCTATGCCTATTCAGACCTTCCCTCTCTTTACAGCCACCCTTTCCATAAATCCAAGACCCACAGCATTCTTCAGCCGAGCGGCGACGGAGGATTACGTTATTCGATCTTTATCGATAAGCGCCGGTACGAATTTCTATTGAACCGCGCGAAGAACTGAGGTTGAGGTAGCGCAGTACTGTTGCGATGACCGGGCGGTGCATCTGCAACGCAGAAGGCAAGGAAGCCTCGCAAACGAAGTGGATTGCGGACCTGTTGAACAATTGCCGACCGGAAACAAACAAGGGCTTGCATCAGCTTTCGCCCGCAAACCCTTGGTTTTAGATGGTGCCCGAAGCCGGAATCGAACCGGCACGCCCTTACGAGCGGGGGATTTTAAGTCCCATGCGTCTACCAGTTTCGCCATTCGGGCGGTAGCGCTATGCAGCAGGCCAAGCAGCGTTAAAAGCCCTTGAGCGTTGCAGCAGGCTAGGGAATATATAGATCCAGCCCCCTCGATGCAAGGTCGGGTGCGGGCTTTTTCAAACAATCAAGCGGCGCCCTGGCAAACAAAAAAGCTCGCCAGATCAGTCATCTACAGATTTTGCAGGCGGGAGTGGGCAATGGCGATACCGACCGCTTCACCAGGTGCCGCACCCGTGCCCCACCTGCATCAGGAAAAATAAGTCATTACCGCAATAACCACTGAAACCCAAACCAGGGTCATCAAAAACGACAGCGCAGCCAATGTCTTGCCCATTTGCCTACTCGCCCCGATGAAATCACTTCAAGGAACCCTCCCAGCGCCGCTTGAGAATAGCCACGCACGACGCAGTTCGCCTTCAACCTCCCACGAAAATCGTGGATACGATACTCCACGCAAAAGGTTAGTTCCTTCACCAGCCTCGCCCACAAGGCACTGAGCCGCTGTTTATTCCCTGATACCCCAAAATGATCATCCCCGGCTTTCCTGCTCCTGCGGCGCCCCGGCCCATCTGATACGCTTTTTTCTTCTGCATCTGCCCCTGTATCGAAAACCGCCCTGCCCTGACAATACACCCACTCCCGACACGCCCGTGGAGCCCGGCAGGAACCGTCCTGCCGGCCCGTTCATTTCGGAGGCCTTATGGCTAAGATGGCATTTTTCCTGTTCGGTTTTCTTGCGCTGACCATCGCAATTGGTCTGCTGGCCACCATCTCACCGGTCTAGGATCCATGGCCTGCTGACGCAACCCGCTGGAGGTCAGAGGGCGTGTCAGCCGGCAAAAAACATCGGATACAACGACAGCACCAACAGCCCCGCCATCGACCAGTTGAACACCCGCAACCAGCGTGGCTCGCGCAGTATATTGCGCAAGCCGCTGCCACAGCCGGCCCATACGCAAACGCTGGGCAGGTTTACCAAGGCAAACACGGCGGCAATCAACAGCACGTTGGTGACATAACCCTCGGCAGGCGTGTAGGTGGTGATCGCGCCCAGCGCCATGACCCAGGCCTTGGGGTTGACCCACTGGAAGGCCGCCGCGCCAAGAAACGTCATGGGTTTGCGCTTGTCATCGGTGTCATCGGACATCGCGCTGGACGTTGCGATTTTCCAGGCGAGGTACAGCAAATACGCCGCCCCCACATAACGCAATACGGTGTAGGCCCACGGCAATGCCTTGAACACTTCGCCCAAACCCAAGCCCACGGCGATCACCAACAACATGAAGCCAATGCTGATCCCCAGTGCATGGGGGATCGAGCGAATAAAACCGAAGTTCACCCCGGACGCCAGCAACATGGTGTTATTGGGACCTGGGGTGATTGAGGACACAAAGGCGAACAGCGCGAAAGCTGAAAGCAGGCTTGAAGACATGAGCATGGCGCGACATCCGAACGAGTACTGTGGCCGTGACAGTAGAACGTTGCGCCAGCCTGCGCCCCGTACAGCTAGCGGTAGATACGGTCATACACTTCGTCAGGCCTGCCAACAAGCGCCCTCCAACCAAACTGCCATTGGTTTGCCTTCATTGATCGGTATACTTGCGCCCTTCTCTGCACTGCACACTGTGCTGAACACATCCTGAAAGGACACTCGATGAGCAACTACCTCGACCGCGCGCTGACGGGCCTGCGGACCCTGGGCATCAATCTTCTGCAGCCGGTTCCAGATGCACCGGTACTGGTATTGCTGGACCGCGTGGCTCAGTACGACACCGCCAAAGTCACCGCTATCGCTGCCGTGCTGCAACAGTCGACCACCTTCAACAGCGTGGTTCGCGAACAGATCGCCGGCATGGATATCTCCACGCGCTTCATGGACATCACCCAGAGCTTCACCTCGATTCGCGAAGACGCTGCGGCCATGGCGGGCTGGATGGATGACGGGCGCCTGGATACGCTGGAGAAGCTCAAGCTGAGCTGGATGAACCTGCGTCGTGGCTCAATCCCCAGCCGCTTCAGCGAGATCCGTGAAAACTACCTGCAGGTGTGCAAGTCGGCCAATGACCAGATCTCCCGGGAAACGGTGATTCTGGAAGCTTACCTGGACTTCCGCATGGCCATGAAAGCGGCCGAGGTCGATGCCCAACAAGTGCTCGCCCTGGCCGGCCAGGTCCTGGAGCAGCGTACCCAGGCGTTAAACGAGGCCAACGCCCAAGTCACGGCTGCCGAAACCCTGGCGCCGGCCGAACGCGCGGCCTTGGAATTGCGCCGTGACGAAGCCGTACGCGCGCTGCAGGACGAAGACAAGCGCTACCAGATCGTCAAGGACATCGCCGATGACCTGAAGGTCGGCTACAACACGGCCGAAATGGTCTTCGCCCGGATCAACCAGGTGCATGTGATCAAGGAGCGCCAGTACCAGCGCATGGTCTCGTTCTTCTCTACCAACGAAGTGGTGTTGACCGGCCTCGCGGTGTCGTTCACCAGCAACAGTGGACTGGCCGAAGCCACCAACACGCTGAATGCCACCACCGACGGCATCAGCAAGGGCCTTGAAGCCCTGGGCAGCACCGGCAACACCCAATTGGAAGCGGCGGTCAAGGCCAGCTATGGCTCCACCATCAAGGTCGACTCGGTGCGCGCCTTGGCCGACGCCACCCTGAGTTTCCAGACGGACATGCACGGCCTGACGGAAACCTACCGCGCTGAATCCAGCAACGCGTCCCGTGACATCGCCGAAGCCGTCGAAGAGGCCAAACGCAAGTTCGCCGCATTGCTGACCAAGGCCGCTTGATGAGCGACATTCTTCTCTCCGAACAACTCGGCGCGATGGCGCTGGTGGATCAACTGCGCCACCAGCAGATGGCGGTGGAAAAGGACTTGAGCCTGCCCCAACGCCGCGCAGAAGTGGCGGCGCGCATCCGCGAGTATTACCAGAACAACGGCATTCAATTTACCGAAGCGCAGATCGATCAGGGCGTGCGCGAATTCTTTTCCAAACGCCTGGTGTTCGAGGCCCCGGAACTGAGTGCGCTTGACCGCTTCTGGAGCAAAGTACTGCTCAGGCGGCATCGCGGCATACTCGTCATCCAGCTCATCGCGGTCACCTTGCTGGTGGTGCAATGCAGCCGGGTGATGGTCGCCAGACACGAGATCCAAGAGGCTCAAAGAGCGGCCATCGCCGTCGAGACGAACGCGGCACAAAAACAATCAGACATCGCCCACCTGAAGGCTCGCTTGAGCGCCGTGCAACAGGACCCGGCCTATATTGAGGGCGGCGACCTGTTCAGTGCCTTGCCCCGACTGAATACCAAGGCCGAACATGCCCTGGCCATGGTCGATACCTCCGGGGTCGATTACGCCAGTGAGCAGATCGGCGTGCTGGAGGCGTTTTTAGCCAAGGTCAAGGCAGTCCAGCCGATGACCGACCAGCTCAACGAGTTGACCCGCAAAGTCGCCGACATTCACCTGCCCGCCGCCGACAGTAAAGCGACGCGGGGCATGCAGGCCGAATTGGTCATGATCAAAGACCTCATCGGGAAATTCGAGATCGAAAAAGCCGGCGGCCAACTCAGGGCCCTGCGTGCCAACACCGAACTGATCCCCAAGGAGGTGACCATTCGGGTTGTCGACCGGCCCGGCACGCCGTCCGGTGTCGAGCGCTGCTACGACAAGGCGCTGTGTAATTCCAATCCTGGTTCGACCCAGGGCAAGAGCTGGTATTTGGTTGTCGAAGCCGTCGACCTGTCGGACAGGCCGGTTCTACTGCCCACCGTCAGCAGTGAGACCGGCACCGGCGCGTGGGCCAGCCAGTTCGCTGTGCGGGTACCGCAGGCCGAATACCTGAAGGTCAAGGCCGACAAACTCGACGACGGCCACCTGACCAACCGTGTGATCGGCCGCAAGCCGGCCGGCAGGATGGAAGTCACCTATTTGAGCCAACGGACCACCGATCCGCTCGAAACGATATTGGAGTGGTGAAGACATGACGCCTGACACCCTGATCGGCATCACCGAACGTAACTCCCGCAACGCCGAGCTGAGGATTCGCACGGCCGAGCAACACCTGTCTGAACTGCTCGGCGAGCAACTGGCGCTGGAGCAGGACATTACCCAGCGCCTGGGTAAAATCGCGGCCCTGCACCTGGACCAGGGCAACACGCAGAACGAGCAAGTCGCCGCCGCCCTGAACCTGCGCCAACAGTCCCAGGACCAGCTCCACCAGCAACTGCGCGACGCTGAGCAGACCGTGGCCCAGGCGCTGGCGGGCAAGGAAAAACTGCAAGCGCGAGCCGACACCCTCGACCAGCAAGCCCGGCAATCCCTGGAACAAAACCCCGACTACGCCCGCCAGGTCGCGCAACTGGACCTGGCCCAGGCCGCCCACCGAGAACACGTCAGCGGTTATGAAGACTTGCGCCAGGAGTGCGCACTGAAGCGTCCGACCTTTGATACCAACCTGGTCTACGTCTACCTGCGCGGACACGCCTTCGGCACCGACCAATACCGGCGCAACCGCCTGAACCGCTGGATGGACAACTGGCTGGCGACTAAGGTGAACTACCTCGCCAACCGCAAGAACGAGCTGAGCCTGATCGCCCTTGGTGAGCGAAACGAGGCCTTGCAGGCCGAGCGCATCGCCCTGATCAGCACCTTGAGTGCCAGCGTCGATGCGCAACTGGCTCAGGCACGTGACCAGTTGGGACAGGCCGCAATTCAACCCGAGCTCGACACCCTGCAACGCGTAGTCGACAACGCCAAGCGCCAGGCCAATGCCATCCAGGAAAAACTCGGCAGCTACTCACGCAACGAAGACCCGCAGTACCAGCGCGCACGCCAGTTGCTCACTGACCAGTTGAAAACCCGCAGCATCGGCGAATTGATCGACCTGGCCAGCCACACCCCGGACGACGCCGACGACCTGATCGTCGAGCAACTGCAAACCCTGAACCTGCGCTTGAAAGCGGTGGTACAGCAACTGGCGGATACCCAGGAAGAGGCCGTGGTACACCAGAACAGCTACCAGCGTGCCAAAGACCTGGAGCGCAAAGTTCGCAACGATGCGTTTACCGGCCGCGATGTTTATTTTGACCTGTCGACTGACTTCGAGCGTCTGGTAGAGAGCTACATGACCCAGGGTGCAACCCTTGGCCAGGTTGTGGATGTGCTTGGCCGGGGCCTTAAAATCGTGCGCCGCAGTCAGGTAGCGGCAGGGGCGACGCGAGGCTATGTCAGCGCATCGATCAGCCCTGTCGTCCTTGGCGTCGCCACCGTTGAAAGCAGCAATAACAACACGGCCAGCTTTTCGACGTCAGGCAGTACAGGCGGCGGCAGCTTCAGGACGACCGACAGCTTCTAGCCTGGCGCGAAGCAAATCCGGGACTTCCTCGTTGCTAGCTGTCAGACAACGAGGAAGTGATCTGCGCAATCGCATCCTGATCCAGCCCGTCCAGCGTGCGGTAGTGGTTGATGATCAACGTCTCCTTGTCACTCAGGGTGGCCTGGTTGATAACCGCCCTTTCCCCCGTCAACACGTAAAGCACGTCCACGCCTTTATGCCGGATGGCAATCAGGTAATCGGACTTGGGCGCCCGCGCGCCACTTTCGTAGTGCACCTGAGCATTCGCACCCACACCGCCAATCGCACCAAACTCCTGTTGGGAGAGCCCCAGGATCTTGCGTTCCTCTTTCAGGCGGATGCCGAGTTTATCGTCCATGGCGGGTACCTCAATAAACGTGTTTAACACCCACCATACGCTTATGCGCAGGAGCGGGGTCTATTCATTCGGGTGGCTACCTATTGCGTGCGCACGAAGGCGAACATATGCGGCACGTAATCGGCCTTGCCGAGCGGCACACCGTTATGGCGAAGGATGTTATAGACGGTCATCAGGTGAAAATAGAACTGTGGAATGGCCCAATTGACCGCGTATTCGTAGGCAGTCATGTGGAAAATAGTACCGTCGGGAAGTTCTATCGAGATAGCGCGCTCGCTGCTGTCGATGAGTTCGCGATCTGCCGAGGCAAGGGCTTGCAGGGTTTGCTCGATCAACCCACGCGCCTCGCTCAGGGTTGCGGGTGTGCTCAGAACCGGCAGCGGTTGATGGGTGAGACGCTGGACCGATTCCTGGGCCTGGGTGCACACAAACCGGATTTGCGTTGCGAGGGTGTGCATGTCGGGCGCCAGCCGCGCGCTCAGCAGGTTTCGCGGGTCATAGCCCAACTCGCCGGCATGCGCCTCGCCTTTGGACAAAAGCCCCTTGAGCGAGCGCAACATCTGCGCAAAGCAAGGGACGGTGATTACATAGGTCGACATCGTTCTTCCTTGACTGGATGCTGAGCGTGGGAGCATGCCATGGGCACGGTCTACGCGGCTAGCCGGCAAGCTTCATGCAGCTTCACGTGACGTCAGCGGCGAGCCGACTTACCTTGGCCACCCGCCCCTCTTACTGGTGTAGAGCGTGCTAAAGATCGCCACCCTTGCCGCCGGCTTTATCTGCTTGTCGATGCTGCCTGCTGCCCAGGCGAGTGATGGGTTCTACGTCAACCCACAGTCCACCGCCGCACAGTGGGTCCAGCAGCACCCCGATACGCCTGCCACTGCAAGCATCCGCTCAACCATTGCCGAGGTGCCCAGTGCCCTGTGGCTGACCGGCACCAGCCAGGCCATAGGAACGCTGGCCGAGCGCGTCAATCGCTATGTAACCGCTGCCGCCAGTGCTGATAAAACACCGATTTTGGTGGCCTATAACCTGCCCCACCGCGACTGCAGCGGTGGCGCCTCGAAGGGTGGCGCACCGGCAGCGGCGGAGTACCGGGGCTGGATAGACCAACTGATCAAAGGCATTGGAGACCAGCCGGCGCTGGTTATCTTGGAGCCGGACGCACTGGCAGACCTGCAGTGCCTGGACAAGGACAAGCGCGCCGAGCGGCTGGGGCTAATCAATTACGCCGTATCGGGGTTCAACCAGCGCGCACGCCATGCCGATGTTTATCTGGACGCTGGTAATCCAGGCTGGAAATCCCCAGGCGCCATGGCCGATGCGTTGAATGCAGCCGGGGTGAAACAGATCCGGGGGTTTGCCCTGAATATCGCCAACTTCTACACCCTCGCCCAGGTGCGCAGTTATGGTGATGCCATCAATGCCAGGTTGTTAAGCGAATACGCCTATACAAAAGCCGTGGCGGTGGATACCAGCCGCAACGGCAATGGTGCGAATCCTGGAGACTGGTGCAACCCGGTGGGGCGCAGACTGGGCATGCCACCGCAAGTGCTTTCGCCACGGTTGGTTGCCCTATGGATCAAACTCCCGGGCAATTCGGACGGTGCGTCTTCGACGAAAACCGATTGTCATGAAGGCCCGGCGGCAGGCACCTTCAGTGCCGAACTGGCACTTCGCCTGATTGATGGACACTAACGGCGAATGAGCCTTGCATCACCTGGACTCATTGCTCAGGATAGCGCTCTTGAGCTGAACATCGGCAGGGAAGCAGCAGGTTACCGAGGCCGAAAACACATGACGCTCCATGAAGATAGCCCGCTGCACATAGAGGTGTGCCAGCGCCAGAAACACCTCTGGTTCTGGCTCCCAATTGGTCTTTTGATGGTTTTCTTGACGGTTACCTCGACGATTTTACTGGGTACAAATCCGCCGGAATGGATGTTTGTCGCACTCAACTTTGGCTGGGCAATCGTCGCGCTGACACTGCTGGTGAAGCTATCGGGTGTTTGTTGCGCCAAGTGAAGCACCCAGGCGTTTCAGCTTGCATCGCGCATCACTCGGGCTCGTGCCCTCACCTTGATACGTCGTCAATGCCAGACAAACAACGTGAAACAACTCACATTTATGGAGTTTCACGGTTGAAGGTCAAAATTTGACCAAATATATTTCGCCCCACCCGAGCGCTCACCTCTATACGGATATTGTTCTGCGCCTGCTCGGGCCCCCGGAGATGCGCAGGCAATAAAACATTGAGGTTTGCCATGCGTCTTTCCAAACTCGCCCCAGCCGCCGCCCTGTTCAGCCTGTTCACTTTGCCCGCCCACGCCGCCGACCTGTCTGCCCTCACCGGTGCCCTGTCATCGGCATTGGGGGGGGCCGGCAACAGCAACAACACCGTCAACGCCAACAGTGCCTCCTGCCAGCAACAGATCCGCGACCTGCAGACCAATATCAATGCGGCCAATGCCAAGGGCGATACCTTGCGCGCGACCGCGTTCCAGGCAGCACTGACACAAACCAACAAGAGCTGCAGCAACAGTACCTACAACACTCAGGCACAAGTGGACACTAACCCTCAGCGCCAGCAAAACGTGAACAAGGCTGCGGATGCGATCAACGCAATTGGCGGCTTGTTCAAGTAAGTCGGGCTGCCCTGCGAGAAGGCCCGCGATTGCGGTTTTTTCGCCCATCGTACTTACCGGCAGACAATAAAAAACCCCGTAGACGTTAATCTACGGGGTTTTCTGGTGTGGAGGATTGTCGTCCCCCTTCACCTTAGCCAATGGCCGCCGACAGCTGCCATGTTCGCTTATTTCTTGGCCCAGTTGAGGATGTACTTACCGTAAGCACCTTCAAACCCATCGACGGCAATCGAATAGGTTTCACCCTTCTTGGCTGAAAAAGTCACAGCACTGGTTACATCATTTTCCGACTGGTTATTGTTCGTGCCGGCCACCGGCATCGAATTCAGGCTCGTGCTTTTATAAACGGCAAGCACGGTGTCGAATTTTGAGCCTGTGGTATCAAATGTGAAGCGTGCATCTTCTGGCGAAGTCCATTTGCACCAGACCGAATGGTAAGGCTTGGCAAAAGGAATATGTCCAGACTCACCAGCCTGGCTGGTGGCTAGTGTGGTGTCGCCGGCAACTGTACCTTTAACACCCTCAATAACCGTGGCTTGCGAGAAATCATCTGCGCAGCTCAGCGAGCTGCTTGTGCCGTTGAGGCCCTGATAGATCAGCGTGCCGGCTCCGAGCACGACAACAGCAATGGCTATTGGGAAAATAATGCGTGGTACGGCCATGACTCTTCCTTTTGAGGCGTATAGTTTCTGAACTGCTGCCATAGCAAGCGCAGCTTTAAATGGAAAAATGAATATCGGCTGATTAACGCCCATGAAATCATGCCAAGGACGTTAAAAATGGCACATCAAGCTATAAATCTCAGGAAACAAGTGGATTTTCTCTCGACCAGCCTGCCCGCCAGAGGCCCCTCGGTCACGAGGGGTGGCGATATTAACATGATGCATGCACCTGATCATCCAACTCCTGTCATCCCGTAGATGTCTTTAGGGGTGTGAATGCGATACAGGTAGAGATCAATTTAAAAATCAATAAATCTATGCCGTCTCCCGCTCAAAAATGGAAGACGGAGTTCAAAATGGAACAGCAAATAAATCATTTCCCTTGGCATCCGAAGATTGCCGCAAGCGATATACCTCATATTCAAAACGTCAGCGTGACCGCAATCGTGTCGGTATAAGTGCCGGCCGGCAAACCCACCTTGCCTGGGGATTTACCGTAAATATTCACGGTTTGCGCAACCCCGGTGCTGGCCGTGAGATTGATAGTGCCGTTGTTGGCAAGAATTTGCGTGTGGGCGGCGTCGGTGTAGATGTCATAGGGCGCAAAGTGGCCGGCACCGTCTGCCAGGGCACGCGTTCCACCGGTGGATTTGCCATCATTGGCGCCGGACGTGATGGTCAATACCGGCGAAGTACCCGCCGAGCATTGAATAGACAAAGGCGCCCCGCCGCCGCCCAGCACTTGCCCATCAGCCTCGGTATACAGGGTGTTGGCGGTACCAAAGTTCAACGCACCGAAATTCAAGCCTGTGGTGCCTCCCACGCCGTTGACCAGGCAACTGTTGATCAATATCAGCGACGCACTGATTTGCCCGGTGACGGTGGTCGCGGCCTGGGAGCCGGACACCCAGGCCAGTGTTGTCAACGCCAGTAAGACTCTTGAGATAAGTCCATTCATGAAGCTCTCCTTATGACTTGCCAACCCAGCGCGCCGGTTCAGGTCCCTGAGGTGGACCCTTGACACTTGTACAAGGATGGCCGTTGCGTAGAAGGTTAGTCAGTCAGGAGGAAACTGCCAGCCCGAGGCCAATCGCTTTCACTTGCGGAAGGTTGCCTGGAGAATTTTTCGGCCTTGTACCCGCAGGAATCACTGGCCAGTCTTTGCCTGGTCGCTGCACATCAGCAATCGGGTGTGGAAACCCGGAAATTACAGGTACCTCCCCTATCGATGATAAGCCTTCCGGTAAGTTGTGGGGCTCACGCCCACGATCGAGAAAAAGTGCTGACGTAACGACAGGCTTGTACCAAACCCGCAAGCGTCAGCGATCGACTCGACGCTATGGTCGGTGGTTTCAAGTTGCAGTTGGACGGCCTTGATTCGCTCATTCGTGAGCCACTTTCCAAACGTCGAGCCGGTCAGTTGCTTGAAGTGCCGAGTGAAACTGCGTCGACTCATCGCCAGCCTCGTCGCCACTTGATCGATTGACAACGGTTGTTCCAGGTTTGCCCGAAGCCAGTCCAGCAACAGGCCGAGACGCTGGTCGCTTGCGCCTTGAGGAACAGGCTGGCTGATGAACTGGGCCTGGCCTCCGTCGCGATGGGGGGAAACCAGCAGTTGACGCGCCAACGCGTTGGCAACCCCCCGCCCGTAGATCCGCCTGACGATATGAATACAGCAATCGAGCCCTGCGGCCACGCCTGCAGAGGTAAGGATTTGCTGCGCCTCGACATAGAGCACTTTGGGGTCCACTTCAATGCGTGGGAAATCTCGCGCCAGATGCGCCGCCCACGCCCAGTGCGTGGTTGCCCGCTTGTCGCACAGCAGGCCCGCATGGGCAAGCACGAACGCCCCCAGGCACAGGCCGACCACCAGCGCGCCTCGTTCATGGGCTGCCTGAAGCGTTTCGAGGAATGCGCTCGGCGGCCTTTCGGTGACGTCCCGCCAGCTGGGAATGATGACGATGTCAGCTCCTGCAACCTGGTCCAAACCATGGTCACAGTGGATCGCGAAACCGGCGTTGGTAACCAGCGCCCCTTCTTCACCCGCACACACCACCAATTCAAACCAGGGCGAATCCCCCACTCGGCGATCTTTACCAAATACGAGGCACGGCACAGAAAGGTGAAAGGGGCTGATGCCGTTAAAAGCGATGACTGCAACTTTCACACTTTTTTTCATAGGGCGGGCCTGATCGAGATTGGCCCGATTCTAATGAAAAATGGTCATTGGGCCAATGGTGTGAGTTCCCGGATGCGTTCACTCTGATCGCAGCTGCATTTCACCGGGAAATGCGCAAATCAGAGCTCAGGGCCTCAATGAACATCGCCACCTTTTGCACGCTGGGAGCACTTATGACCACTCTTTCGATGACCGCACCGGCACACGCCAGCGAACCGGTGCCGTCCGTCCCCTATACCACCGAGTCCACTGGCTATCATTGGTCCAGTGTGGACGGCGTGAGGGTTTTCTATCGCGAGGCCGGCCCCAGGGACGCGCCGACCCTGGTGCTGCTCCATGGCTACCCTTCGTCCTCGCGCATGTGGGATTCGCTGATCCCGCTGCTTGCTGACCGGTATCACGTGATCGCACCCGACTACCCCGGGTTCGGCAGAAGCGACGCGCCCTCGCCCGCGACCTACACCTACACGTTTGACCATCTGGCCGACACCATGAGCAAGCTGCTCACGCAGTTGCAAATCCATGAATACACCCTGTTTATGCAGGACTACGGCGGCCCGGTAGGCTTTCGGATGATCCTCAACGCGCCGCAAAAACTGCACGGCATCATCATCCAGAACGCCAATGCGTATGACGAAGGCCTGGGTGCCAAGTGGGCGAACATCGCCAAGTACTGGAAGGCTCCCGCCGAACATCCCGAACAAGTCGATGGGTTCACGGGGTACGAAGGCACGAAGCAGCGCCACCTGGGCACCAGCCCTCATCCCGAGCGTTACAACCCTGATGCCTGGGAAGACGAGTTTGCCGCCTTATCCCGTCCGGGCCAGCGGGCGATACAGTCGGCGTTGTTGCTGGACTACCGAAACAACGTCGCCTCTTACCCTAAATGGCAGCAATGGTTGAAAGACAATCAACCGCCCATGTTGGTCATGTGGGGAAAATACGACCCGTCGTTCATTGTGCCGGGAGCCATGCGCTACAAGGATGATGTGCCGGGGGCCGAGGTTCATATTCTGGATGCGGGGCATTTCGCGCTCGATGAAAAAACCGAGCAGATCGCCAGCCTGACGCGTCAGTTCATGGCGCGTATCACCGCCGGTAAATAGTAAAGAGTGGGAGGCCCGCGCCCGACTGATCGTCGGGTAACCCTGCAGTTCGTCGCCTCAAGCATTCCACTTCACCCAATCTCGAATACTGTATACACATACAGTACTCGAAATACCTCCTATGAATATCGACGAAGACACCTGCGGGTGGCTTGGCATCCCCACGCCTCTCGAAATGCACAAACAACATGCCCGGCTGCTCGAGAACGAGATCCAGGAACTGAACCTGCAACTGCGCAAGGCCCGGGCGGATATCTTCGGCCTGGTCGCGATGCTGACAGAAGCACAGGCAAAGAACGAAGAGTTTGCCGGATACCTCAGGCTGCGCGGTGCCGAAGCTGCAGCGATGAGGAAGCAGATCGCCAACCTCACCACTTCAGATCGACTCAGCACGCGCGAGGCCGAGAGGCTGCGCAGTGTGCTGAACGAACTGATGTCTCACCCGAAAACCATTGTCTAAGCTCAGGTTTCAGGTTGAGGGCTTGGCCATGTGCGGAAGATTTTCCCAGTACAGCGGCATTCACGACTTCGTCGCGGCGCTGAGCATGCCCAATGCCCTGGCGAACTCCGTGGGTGAGTTGCCGCTGGGAGAAAATCGACCTGCAACCGAGTGGCAGCTGACGCTGTTGATGACGGCGCTGAGGATCGCGCCAATCATCGTTTGGCTGAACGCAAACGCAGCCAAACCACCCCGACCAGCCCCAACGGCACCCCCAGGCTGAGCCATGAAAGCAGGTCATAGACGCCGTCACCAATCAGCGCCGAGAGCAATCCGAACAGGCTTAGAACAAAGAGCAACAGCGGCCAGCGAAAGATCATCCACAGTCCGCGCCTCATGATCGGCCCCCCATTTCCGGCCCGTTGGCATGCAATTCATCCAAGCGTTTTTGCAACGGTACCTTGCGACGGCTCAGCCACAGGTAGAGCCCACTGCCGAGGATGACGATGCTGATGAGATCGAGCAGCGTCCAGATGATCTTCAGCGGCACACCACCGTAATCACCAAAATGCAGCGGCTGCGAAACCAGCAAGGTTTTCACGTACAACGGCATCTCACGCATGTCGGTCAGCTCGCCGGTACTCGCATCCACCAGGGCCGGCTTGAGCAATCGCGCAGTGAGCGGCGTGGTGCCGCGCATGAACACTGCGTAATGGTGCTGGCTGCTGAACTGAGTACCGGGAAAGGCGATGAAGCTGGGCTCCATGCCTGGCGCCGCCTTACGCGCGGTATCCAGCGCTTTTTGCAACGACCCGAGGCGCTCCAGCGGCGGCGCATCCTTGTAGGGCGCGGTCATCTGCGCCAACTGGTCACTCTGCCAAAAGTCGAAAATGGGCAATGCCAGCGTATTGATCACGCCTGTCAGCCCCACCACCAACACCCAGGCGAGGGTGACGATGCCGAGCACGTTATGCAGGTCCAGCCACTTCAAGCGTGAACTGCGCCCGTTGCGCACGGTGGCGAAGTCCAGCTTGCGCATGAACGGTGTGTACACCACCACGCCGGACACCAGCGCCGCGACCAACAGCAGCCCCATGAAACCGAGGAACAGATAACCGGGCAACCCCATGAATAAATCGGTATGCAGGCGCAACATCAGGTTCATGAACCCTTCGTCTGGCGGCACCGCAGGAAATAACTCGCCAGTGCGTGTATCGAACGACTGCGAATGCCCCTCGATCGGTGGCGGCATAATGCTCGTTGCCGTGTACACCGTACCGAGCGGACTTTCCGGATCGAAACCGACAAAACGCACGACCTCCCCCGGCTGCGCCACCAATGCACTGGCAATGACGGTGTCGTAGTCGATTGGTGGTGTATCGGCGGTCAGCGGGCGCAGGGGCGGCGGCGGCTCGAAGTAGTGCTCAATCTCTTCATGAAAGATCAGTGGCAGCCCCGTCAGGCACAGCAACAACAGGAAAACGGTAGCGATCAGGCTGGTCCATTTGTGGACCAGAAACCAGATACGCAAGGTGCGTGCAGTCATGCTCGGTGTTTTTCCTTAAAGCGCCAGGCTCGCCGCGCGTCACGGGGCACAGCGAGCCCCCAGGCGGTATCAGTATTTCCAGGTAACGGAAGCTACCAGGTTACGCGGGGCGCCGTAGCTGGCGGTCGTGGCGCTGTTGTACAGCGATAGCAGGTATTTGCGATCGGTGACGTTGTTCAGGTTCAGCGACGTGCTCCAGTTGCTGTCGATGTCATAGCTGGCCATGAAATCGAGCAACGCGTAGGCGTTCTGGTGGATGGCACTGTTCGTGTCGTTTTCCACTGCACTCTGCCAGCTTACCCGTGTACCGATCTTGGCTTGGGGCAAACTTGGCAAGCGATAGGTGAGCATGCCGCGCACGCTATGAGTTGGCACATACTTACGGGCCTTGTCGCCATCGTCGTTGTCGATGCGCACGTAGGTATACCCGGCGAGCACGTCCAGGCCGGGTAGCGCTTCGCCAGAGGCTTGCAGCTCTACTCCGTGACTCTTGTAATCCATGGGGTCGTAAACGGACCGGCCACCCACCAGGCCGACATACTCCGCGACATTCTGCTGTTCGGTCTTGAACGCCGCGGCGGTGACGTTGAGGCGGTCATCCAGCAAGCTGCCCTTCACACCGGCTTCCATGCTTTTGCCTTCAAGCGGAGCAAGCAGTTTGCCGTCCCTGCCCAGGTTGTACTGAGCGCTGTAGATTTTCGTCCAGCTGCCATACACGCTCCACTGCTTGTCCAGGTCGTAGACCAGGCCGGTGTAAGGCGTCACCTTGCCATGTGCGCGGGTGTAGTAGTCGGAACCATAGCTGTCGCCGGAAGCGTCCAGGCTGATCATCCGCGCGCCGGCGATCCAGTGAAGATCATCGGCCAGACTGAATCGGGCACCGGCGTACACGCTTTTCTGAGTGTCCGTGAAATTCTGCGTATTGGCGTCGCTGGTAAACAGGAACGACGGATGCGCCAGATTGCCCGCCAGCACATCCGAGAATGAAACGTCGTAGTAGCCATCTGCAGCCGCATCGTATTCCCGGGCCTTCTGATGGGTGCGGCCATAGGCGGCACCGAGGGTCAACTCATGCTCTCGGCCAAACAGGCTGAACGGGCCGGAGACCTTGGCCTCGCCCAGCAACTGATGAGCCTCGCTGGTGGTATTGGCGGCAAACACTGAGGCGTCATCACCGCTGACCCCGGCGACATACATCATGTTGGTGTCTTGCTTTTCGGTGATGCCCGTGGCGGTGACCGTAGCGTTCCAGCCGTTGCCAAAATCATGCTTGAGCTCAGCGAATGTGCGCTGGGTACGCAGGTTCCAATAGGTCCACGGCTGGCCGATGCTGGAGCTGCGGCTGCCATAGTGAATGGCGTTGCCATCGTTATCCACCAACGGCAAGTTACCCCAGGTGCTGCCGTTTGAATTGCTGTCGTGCTGGGAGAAACCCACGGTCACGGTGTCGGCATCGGACACATCGAACGCCAACAGCCCGGCAGCGACGTTGCGCTCATGGCTGTATCGATCCATCCACGAGTTGCCCTTGTCGTGGGAGTAAATGAAGCGGCCGCGTACGTTGCCGGTATCCGTCAACGGGCCGGAAACGTCCACGTCCACACGACGGCCATCCCATGAGCTGACGCTGGTATCGATTTGCGCCTGGAAGGTCTCGGTTGGACGTTTACGTACGAAATTGACCGTGGCCGACGGGTTGCCAGCCCCGCTCATCAAACCATTGGCGCCATGCAGGATGTCGATCTGCTCGAACTCGGCCAAGTCCTGATCACCGACCAATACGGTTCCCACGAAGGGCATGCCCACGCCATCGTATTCAAAGTTGTTGATATCGAAGCCGCGCGAGGTGAATTCCGTACGATCGGTTTCGGTTTGCTCCACGGTCACCGAGGGCGCAGCACGCAGCGCATCCTTGATGCCCGTAATCTTGAAGTCATCCAGGGCTTGCCGAGTGATGGTGGTCACGGCCTGCGGGGTTTCCTTGTCCGTCAAGCCCAGACGGGTAGTGCTGGACGACGGGTTGCTTTTGTAGCCCACGGTTGGACCGTCAATAGGTTCACTACTCGCTTCGATCTGGGTAGTCGGCAACGTCAAGTCTTCGGTGGCGTGAACGAGGGACGCAGCGCTGCAAGCGCCAGCAAGCAACAGACTGGCAGAAAAGTGATGTTTCAAAACGAGGATTCCTACGACGAGTGGGTCAAGCGCGTTAACATTTCGAGAATGCTAATAGGAATCTAACTCAATTACAAAGTTATGTCGGACATTTTTTTCACATTTCGAAACATTTACCGTCGGGTACATTTGGCTACATTTTGGCGTTTCAAAATGAGGAGGTGCGGAACACTGAAGATTCGCCCTTGAGGAGGTTTCGGCCGCGGCTCAGGCCGCGAGATTGAATGAGGGCGACTGATTCTGCACCGAGTGGCTCCGACTCCACATCGAGCCATGTACTACCCAGTAGATTCGTCGGGAGCTGAAGCTGATGAAGCGCGAAGGCCTGGTCGAGTCGCAGCAACACCACCACCATTCAGGAGCCAGTGATTAACCACGACCACTACCCTCGCGCCAGGTGGAACTTAAACCTCGAGCCTGGAGTGCTCAAACGATGAATAGGCATCCTGGGCCTGGAGGAGATCGGCATGCAGGGCAGCAAATGCTTCCTTGTCAGCCGCTTTCCACGGATCAGGAACACGCTGGAGAAAGTCTTCCAGACACTTGCCGGCGCTAGCCACCTGACGCGCCAAATCAGCAACCTCACTCCAGTAAGCACTCATCCGCACACTCCTTTTTATGGACACAAGGATATTGACATGCCTCAGAAAGGAGATTCAAGAACAGCGTCTGACCGAGATAGGCTGGGGAGCCATGGCGTTAGTACGCTAGTCGTGAAAGGAATTGCCGGGGTCAATTCATGGACGCCGACCGAAGACCTTAAAGAAGATTGATGTCTGCGTCGGAGCTACGCTAAACGACAAAATGGAAAAGATCCGGGGGGCGGCTCTTTTTTTCGAGCTCAATAAAAAACCCCGTAGACGTTAATCTACGGGGTTTCTAAGAGTGGAGGCCGAGGTCGGAATCGAACCGGCGTAGGCGGATTGCAATCCACAAATATTATTTTTTATCAGTGCCTTACGAGAATATTAATTCCGCATCACACAGCGCTGGAGCCCTTTGAAATCAGGAGATTCTATTTTAGTTGCGGAACTGATTTTCTACGCTTGGTCGCGTGCGGTAGAGCCCCCTGGCTCTTCATCGCAAGACCTTATTGCGCAGGCCCGTGGATAGGGATTCGAACCCCTTCTTGTGGACCTGTAGACCGCTTAAGGCCAGAAAATACGGTGCTTTCGTCTTTCTCATGGCGTCCTACGGTCCATGGCTGCCCTAATGTTGCCCAAAATCTCTTCGCCACTGCCGCTGCTAAGCTTGCGTTTTCTCGAATGGAGTCGGCCCTATGCCAGGTGATTACTCACTACCCGATGTACTGGAAAGGATCTACCACAATCAACTCGCCCTGGAGGCGTCGGTAATGGAGCTGACGTTGTGGGTGGAACCGCGGGGATTCACCAGAGGTTGGCGACAATGTCCGCGGGGCTCTGGAAGCTGTTGGGGAAAACGCGGGGCACATCAAACAGGGCTTGGCCAAGCTTAGGGGTACGAATCTCGACGAGGTATCAGCCTTCCAAAGAGACTCCTGGATCGCCTAAGGCAAGCTTGATAATGGGCTATATTAGAACTCACGGAAGACCAATATCGATACGACGAGGTGGCGGAGCCAAAGGAGCTATGCTCATAATCTACGACCATCAGAACCTGAGAAATGGATATGTCTCCCAAAGTATTTGTAAGTCATGCAAGCGAAGATAAGGATCGATTTGTACTGGAATTTGCAGCAAAATTAAGAGCCAATGGAATTGATGCATGGCTTGATAAATGGGAAATGTTACCTGGCGACAGTCTGATTACTAAAATATTTGAAGAGGGGATCAAAGACGCCCAAGCAGTAATAGTTGTTCTATCAAAAAATAGCGTTGCGAAGCCATGGGTTAAACATGAACTAGATGCTGCATGCGTGAAGCGAATTAATACTGGCAGCAAATTAATCCCCGTAATCATCGACGACTGCGAAGTTCCTGAGGCTTTAAAAGCGACGCTGTGGGAAAGCATTAGCGATATCACATCATATCAACCAAGCTTTGAACGCATCATCGCCGCAATTTTTGGCGCTTCGGATAAGCCAGCTCTCGGTAAACCACCTACATATGTGAGCAACTTTGGCTTAGGTATCGCCGGGCATAACAATGTAGACAGCCTAGTGTGCAAGCTTGCATGCGAGTTCGCATTGAAAACCGGTTCTAGACATATAAAAATTACGGCATTTTACAAAAATGGAGAGTTGATCATTCCAGAACATCAACTCAGAGATTCCATCGAGGTGCTCGGCGAGCACGGAACATTTGAACTCCAGCATTTCCTTGGTGGAGAAATACCGTCTATATCACTAACTAATGCTGGATTTGAATTGTATGCTCGCGACCATATAAGCGACTACAATGTTGCGATACGCTCAGTCACCTCCGCAATTGTAAACAATAAACTTACACATCTTTCCGAATTAAAAACCCAACTAAATCTAAACCCCTTCTTGATTGAGCACGTTCTGAGAACTTTTGCAGATGCACGAAAAATCTCTGTAACATGGTTCCTAGGCGGAGACTGCTTAATCAGCAATGTCTCACCTTCTCTGCGTAGAACTCTCAATCAGTAGCTATCACCTTTAGGTCTAAAGAGGTCCGTACGCGCATGGAAGCATTAAGCTGGGCTCGAGCAAGCTTAAACGCTCAGCAGGTCATCATCGGCCAAAAAGGAACCATTGGAAGCGTCTAGCCAATCAGAAGTAAATCACAGATCATGGCGGTACTGTGACACAAAGGGATTGAGGTGCATCTTGCTCTCTGCAAGACTCGCCCGAACTTAGCAAACGGATTGCGGTGTTTACTCATCGCTAAGTAAGACCCTGGCCAGGTGACAGTACGATGCACGCCTTGGCCTAATGTCCACCTAGGTTGTAATTAGAATATTGAATGGAAGGGAGCGATAATGTCACAAAAAATTTACTTTGACGAGTCCGGCTTTACAGGTAACAACCTATTGCACCCTCGTCAAAACTATTTTGCCTACGCCTCCGTTGCGTCCGATGATGATGAAGCCAAGGCTTTCGTCGAGCGATTGATCAAGAAGTACAACATTCAAAATGGTGAGCTTAAAGGCTCCAACCTAGTGAAGTTCGCCAAAGGCCGGAAAGCGATTTCCGAAATATTGGCGACCTTCGATGGGCGCATAAAAATCTCGATCTCGGACAAAAAATTCGCGCTCGCAGGGAAAATTCACGAGTATATATTCGAGCCTTGCTACTCCGATGTGAGCTCACTTTTCTACGAAATTGGCTTTCACCGATTCATCGCAAACATCCTGTACATAGAGTTTGTGGCCCGGGGCGCAGGTGCCGAAGAACTATTCGCTGAGTTTGAGAGTCTGATGCGCGAGTTGGATGGGAAAGATCTGCAGACAATCTTCTCCTCATCCGATGCCTCTCATTCCGAAACCCTCAGGATGATCAGAGAATTCGCCCAGAAGCGTCACACCGATATTCACAAAGAGCTGGACTCTCTTGCTGACGGATAGACCGGCAAGTGGGTATTGGATCTGACCGACAGCGCGCTGTTTACCCTCCTGGCAAACTGGGGTACTCAGTATGAGCAGATTACCGCGATCTGTGATCACTCCAAGCCGCTCCTAGCCAATCAGGAGATGTATAGCGGCATGATTGGCAATACTAAAAAGATTTTTTCAGAGATTGTGGACGGGCAAGAACATCCCGTGACTTTCAACCTTTCGGGGCCGATAACGTTTGCAGACTCCCGCACGACGCACGGTATTCAGCTCGCGGACACGATTGCAGCTGCTGCAGTCTACGTCTTCTCTGGAAAGGTAGATGAGTCGACAGAGCATTGGCGCTACATCATCGCACGTCAGGCCCACTACGGCAGCGTGATTCCAGATATGGGCGAAGTGAAGTTGGAGAACTCCCGTTCGAAGCTCAATGCCTTAGTACTACATCAATTGCATGATCGAGCTACGCGGGGGGTTGATCTCATTGAAGGAGCAAGGGAGATGATTATAGGCCTAGCGCGAAGCCTCAGCTCGCCAAGATACCAAATAAATCGCCCCTAATTCTGTTGGCGTCACGCTTATTTCGTAGCCACCATCGAGTATGCAAGGCACTCTCTACACCCATTAGGAAGTGCGCACTCACCCCTCTTACAGCAGGATACAAAACATGTCAGATTCAGTCCGCATTGTTGGAGTATCTCAAAACCTATCATACTCAGCATTTGAAATTTTCCCCAGTGTCAACGAAGTTCGCCTTGCTAGCGGAACGGCTTTTGCTTATAAACACAACGGAAGATCCTATTTCATAACAAACTGGCACAATGTAACAGGTCGAAACCCCCTCACATATGCATGCCTTTCCGCCCACGCAGCGATACCGGACAACATACAATTTCGTTATCCCGAGCTAAAATTTTCAGGTGAAAATAAACTTTTAGGCTGGCAAGGAAGAAAATTAAAACTTTATGACGACGCTGACAAACCCATTTGGCTTGAGCACCCCCAGCATGGTTCATTAGTTGATGTAGTTGCTATAGAAGTTTATGGCATTGACGAAACAGCAATGCTGTTCACTAATGAGAATGAAGACGTATCTAAATACCAAAATATAGGCGCCGGCACGGAAGCTATGATACTTGGTTTCCCTCACGGAATTTCAGGTGGCTCAAAATTCCCGGTGTGGAAAAGAGGAAGTATTGCATCCGAGCCTGACTTTGACCTTGACAACCTACCAAAATTTATCTTGGATACGGCAACTCGAAAGGGAATGTCTGGATCACCGGTTTTTGCCAAACTTACTGGCTTCAATTTGCCTGTCGGCGCCCTAGACATGGGAGAAGGTATATTAGGAACGTGCTACGAATTCTTGGGATGTTACTCTGGAAGTATTGGCCGCGAACCATTCGATGCTCAGCTAGGAATTGTCTGGAAAGAACGAGCGATCATAGAAATTATTGAAGGTAGTAAGAGAGGAGTGTCATCACATGTACTCAGTGTCAGGGAACACCCAAAAAAAGGCGATCAACACTTCTTCGATTGGGACGATTGGGGATTTGCCGATTGAGCAAGCTTCCCAAGCTGGTAACGAGGGTTCGATTCCCTTCACCCGCTCACTGTTTTCAAGGCTTCCAGACTACCAGCTTCAATTAGGTGTCTGTTTTTGTTTTTTAAGACGCTGCTATAGAAGAGGTGGATTTCTTGCAAGGAATTCTGTCTCGTTTTGCCAATCCAACTATTTCGATGTCGCTATCGGAGACAAACTCTTTCTTAAGACCCCCTCTTTCATAAGGTGACTTGGAGAGGAAAATTTTCATTTTAAATAAAGCCAGCCCTCTCTCATCTGTTCACGATAGCGCGAGAGTGGAGCCTAACAAACAACGCTAATCCTTACTTAGGCGTGCGCCGCAACAAAGACACCCCTCGGGACTATTACACCGGCGACATCGTGTGGAATGCCGTGTACGACGCAGCCGCACAGGAACTAAAGACGCTATGGACCTGGCCTACTTGGCAGCACCCCGCTGACGTGTTGAAAGTAGCGACCACTGATTTGAGCACCGAATTCCTAATGGTTAAACAGGGCAAGACCGAGAAGAAGCTACGCCTACGGCTAAATGATAAAGGTGTTCAGTCTGGACTGAGTGCCTTTATCAATGATTTGCAGGAACGCCGAGCCCTGAGCGGTATAAAAACATCGAGGCTGATCACCAACAAATCCGGCCTTCGGATGAGCCAGCAGATGCTACGCAATCGCTGGGACGAAGCTCGCGAGAAAACTGCCACTAAAGCCGGTGCCGATGGTGACTCTGCTTTGGCAGTGCTAATTCGTCAGTTCCAATTCAAGGACATCCGCCCCAAAGCCGCCAGTGAGATTGAACTAACACATGCAAATCGGCTTCTCGGCCATACCACCGAAGAAATGACCAAGAAATTTTATCGTCGTGTTGGTGAAATTGTTAAGCCTACAAAATAGTGGAATCACGCAAAAACAAGCTAAATTTTCATTGAGGGACCTACTGTTTATTCTTGATAATTTCAATTAGCTCATCGAGAGATTTAGCTTTTTTCATCTGAACGAGACTTACAACTAGCCATACAAAACACCCAGCACCAAAAAGAATAAATATAGCACTCCAGGTCTCGGCTGGCAGCCCAAAAGCACGATTAAAAGTAGAGGAACAAAATACGATTACCACCCCAACGAGCAAACTCAAAGGCATATGCCATGAGTCTGTTTTCTCTACAGAATTTAAGTGTTCAATTAGCGCCAACTTTAGTTTGTCCGAAGTTATGGAGATAACTTGTTGAGAGGTATTGTCATGAATCTCCGTTATGGAGATGGACTGGGTCGGGCGGCGCCGAGGAACCGGTTGTGTGGTAGCTTCCGAACTAGGCTTCATAGTCATACGCCAGCCTGCTCGATAGTAAACTGAAACTCAATGCGTCTAACTTTCCCAAGTTTTTGAACTGACGCAAAGAAAAATATACTCCTCCGATCCTCCGAGTCCGCAATATTAATTGGCCTAATGAGACTTTGACCAAATCCCCCACCAAAATTTAAAAACTTCAACACAACACATTCAATATGAGAATCTTCGCCAGCCACCTCATAATCAACTAAAAAGCTAGAGTCTGGCGCCTTGTTTTCAGAATGATTCTCGTCAACGAAGTCATCTAGAAACTCCATCCTGACCCCCATCGAATCGTCGCCTTCAACGGGGCAAACCAGAGTCAATAGCTCGCCCTCCGGAACGAATACAACCTCATTCATCAAGACCACTCGCCCACCTACTTCCATATTTTCAGTCTCTCGCGCATCCAAAACAATGACCCCATAATGCCATCATCCAAGAAACCAGGAAAGCAACGGAGTATCGGTTGGTACAGGAGGATAGGCAGGCCTGTTAGGCTCTTGCGAACCGAGGGTTGCGGAACACATTCCAAAAGTTGCGGAACACTTCTCGAATCACAGGCAATAAAAAACCCCGTAGATCATTGATCTACGGGGCTTTAAGAGTGGAGGCCGAGGTCGGAATCGAACCGGCGTAGGCGGATTTGCAATCCGCTGCATAACCATTTTGCTACTCGGCCTCAAACGATCAATGCCCTACAACCGACATTCACCGCATACAAACTTGAGTGGGCTATGTGAAGCTTGCCTCTACTCTATCTCATTGAAAACATTGAAGTTTTTAATGCTTCAGTGCGTTCGATGGGCGCAATTATGTACTCATTTGCCAGGGCTTGCAACCCCTTGATTTCAAAAAATATTCTCTCAAGGGGCAGGCATTCCTGGTGGGCTACCCTACCGCCCGGCTTCTTCCTTGTCACGGATAACCTGCAATTGATACTGCGGGTCCGCCTTGATCTGCTGTTCGGTAAACGGCAGCGGGCTGAGTTTTTTCTCGGAAAACGCCTGGGTCTGGTCCTTGAAGTATTTCGACGCCGGGTCGCTGGACAAGGAGAATGCCAGCACACCTTCGGCATTGGGCCCCTTCTCGTCGAACGTCACGATCTGCAGGTAACTGCTGCCGCTGACTACCTCGCGCTTGCCATCGGCCCGAGGCACGCTTTGCATGGCGTTATAAACGCCCAGCTCTTGCGGGCCGCCGTGGATCGGTGTCTGGCCCGAGACCTGAATATCCCCCCAGCGGCTGTCCGCCGTCAGCCCGCGCTTGGCCACGTCGGCGGCTGACGCGAGCATCGCTTCATGCAGTGCCTTGGCCACGTTTGCCCGATCGACCGCCAGCCCACGTGGTGTGGTCAGGGGTTGTGCCGGATCGAAACCCACCTTCCACGCGTCCGGCGCTTGCGCCAGTTGCTCCGCCAGGTTGATGAAGTGCACCAGGCCCAGGCCGCTGTCGAGGTTGGCGCGCTGGTCCCAGTTTTTCAGACTGTCGCACACCGATTTCACGCTGGCGTCGGCACCCGCGCAGAACTTCAGCAAGTCCGGCATCACCTGGCTGGCAAGATACACCTGGTTGTCCATGACCATATTCTGCAGGTCGGCGACCTTGATCGGTTGCTTGTCGAGCTCCTGCAAGCGTTGCAAGGCAAAGCGCGCACGCGGGCCCAAGCCGATCTTGTCCTGGCTGATAACGGGCGAGAACCCGGTCAAGGGTGCCTTGGGGTTGACCAGCCAGGCCGAGTCATTGGAGTGCTGCACGTAGTCGGTGCGCTCCAGTTGCGGCAGTTGCTCGGCGGGGAAGATCCCGGCCTGGGCGGCACGCGGGTCCACGTCCCAGGCGCAGGCGCTGCGAGAGCCGTCGAGCATGATGAATTGCAGCCCGACCCGTGGGTCACTGCACTGTGCGAGCTTTTTCGCGCTGACGTTCGGCACCACCGACAGGTTCATGTACAGGCTTTGACCCTGGTCATCCGCTGCCACCGTGTTGACCCACGGGATACCTTGCAGGGTGTGTACCGAGGTTTGCAGTTCCTTGAGGTTCGCCGCGCGGTTCATCGCGTACCACTGTTGCAGCACACGGTCGTTGCCCAGGTTGGCATCCCGCAGGCTGAAGGCATATTTGGCGTCCCAGTCGAGTTTGCCCGGCCATTGCACGATGGGGCCGAACTGCGAGCTGTAGACCGTGCGGGACTGTTCCCGGGTACCGCCGTCGGCAGTTTTTACCGCTACCTTGATCGTGGTTTTATCCATGGGCACGGACTTGCCGTCCAGCAAATAGCGAGTCGGGTCCTTGGGGTCCAGAATCAGGCGATACAGGGTGAAGTGCTTGGACGTATCAACGGTGTGCGTCCACGCAACGTGCTGGTTGAAGCCGATATTGATCACCGGCAGGCCCGGCAACGCAGCGCCCATCACATCCAGCTGGCCGGGGATGGTCAAGTGCATCTCGTAGAAACGCATGCCGCCCACCCACGGAAAATGCGGGTTGGCCAGCAGCATGCCGCGGCCGTTGAACGAACGGTCACGCCCCACCGCCACCGCGTTGCTGCCACGGTCCAGGGCGAAACGTTGCTGGTTGGCCGCCGCGACCTCAAACGCCTTGCTGTCCACCTGGGCGACGGTGTTGGGCGGCGTGGCCCCCACCAGGGCCTCGGCAAATTGTCCGACGCCACCTTCCACCAGCAGCCGGCGGGTCAGCTTGACCAGGTCTTCGGCCGTGATCGGCCGTACCCAGGCCGCCTGGCACTGCGCCGGCAAACCCTGGGCAGTGCGCTCCTTGAGGTAGTGGTTGTAACCGGCAACATACCCTTCAATGCGCTGCTGCATCGCCGGGGGCTGGGCCTTCCAGAATGCCGCAACGGCCTGGGGGGTGTTCAGCCAGGTGAAGAACACGTCGTTGGCAAGGTTGTTACGCCCTTCCAGGGTCGCCTGCTCGGGACCAAAGTACCTGGCACGCTCGCCATTGACCGTTACCACCTCATTGGCCAGCAGGCACAGGTTGTCCTGGGCATAGGCATAACCGATGCCGAACCCCAGCCCACGCTCATCGTTGGCCCGGATATGCGGGACACCAAAGCTGGTGCGACGGATCTCGGCGGTGGCCTGTTGCTCCTGCACCCGCGCCGCGGCCGAAAGACTCAGCCCCAGCAACGCCCCTGCCACACACATCCTGAACAACCCGTTGGAAATAATCACGCAGACTCCACAGCCAAATTAAACACCGCGACGAGGGACAGCTTCGCCAACACCTCAGTTAAGACGTAAATACCGGGAATAATTTTAGCAGCCGCAGGCGTTTATTCGGACAGGTCGGTATGTCTCCAGGATGTTACCGACAAAATTTCTACATCCCCCGCTTCATGATTTGTGCAGCTCGTACGTCTTATTAACTAAGAGCGCCATCATTTTCCTGATCAGGCTCTGATAAGGAGTTTCTGCATGTACAACTCGCAACTGCCCACGGAAGGACACTCACCCATGCATGACGGAGGTTTTGCCACCGGCAACCAGGCGTTCGGCAAGGCGCCGGAACATGGCAACCAGCGTATTCGTCATTTGCTCAAATGCTTTGGCCTGCGCACCAGCCTGATCCGGCTGAAGGTCATCGACGCCCTGCTGACCGCCGCCGACAACCAGCGCACACTCGGCGTGCGCGGCGTGCACAGCCATTTGCTGGAGCTGGGCATCCCGTTGTCGTTTCTCAGCGTGCGTGAGGTGCTCAAGCGCCTGTGCACCGAAGGCGTGATCACCCTGAACGCCGACAAGAGCTACAGCCTGCACGAGCAGGCTGCCAAAGTCCTGGAAGGCCGGGCCTGACTCAAAGGTTGGGCTTGACCTTGCGACGCATCACACCGTTGATCACCACCACGGTTACCGCTACCGCAATCGCGATGTACTGGAACGTCTTTTCGCTGATGACCCCGTTGTTCTGCAAGTAGGACAGGCCAAACATCGTCCCCAGCACCAGCAGGGAGATCAGAATCGAGTATTTCAAACGTTGCTTTTGGGTCATGACGGGTTCCTGAAGCTAAAAAATTGTGTCCACTTTGTATCGACTACCACACCAAGCACATACCTGTTAGCGGGGATGGATTGGGGTCGGCGGGGTCTCATGTTACAGGCGATGAAAAACTTTGGCTTGCCCAACGCCTGATTGAACCTGAGAGCACCCTAGAGGATTTTGAAATGCTTCGTCGAATCACACTGCTGATTCCCTTGCTGATCATGTTGAGCATGAGCGGCTGCATTATTTTCCCCCACGGCGGCGGCGGTTGGCATGACCATCGCTACAGCGAAGGCGGACCGGGGTATTACCATCGCTGATCGGTCATCCGTACATTTTCTGACATCTTGAACACTTTACAGGCGGAGCCATTCCCCCTGCTTCCGACACTCAGCAAGAGCGTCCAGGAAGCAGGGAGGTTTTCCTGAAAGGCGCATTCCTGAATGAGCGTGCCTAAAGGTGTTCACGATGATAGTCAGCAACTCGGTTCCTTCCTCCACTGCATACCCGCCACCGCCCCCTCCTCCGATATCACTCCCCGATATACCGTCATACCCCGATGAAATATTGCAAAGCGCAACGGACATTCCGGACCCCGCGGCTGACACACCGCCCCCCAATGGCCCGAAAGCCTTGGAGACCGCGCTGGCTGACCGAAAAAACTGGCAGGCACTGGCGCAGCAGCTCACTCATGTCGCCACGTTGGCAGGACCGAACGCGCCGTTTCTGGTGGTGCGATCTGCGCTGGGAAGCACGCTGATGGACCTCGCGCCCAACTCTTCTTACCCCCCGAATAGTGCTAACGCCGTGAGTCTTGCAAACTTTCTCAAGGCTATGGGCCTGCCCGAGCCAACCACCCATGATGAGCTGATGACCCTGGCGCGCACATCGCTGACACGTTCCCACCCATGGGGAAATCTGGGCGGCGCCTTGTCCTGGCCCCTGCCCTTGAGCACACCTCAGCAGAACGAACTGCTCACCGCCGCCAGAGAACATGCCGCTGGCGCTCCGGATGTTCAGCAAGCAAGCCAGCAGCGGGGGCTCCTGGAGTTTCTGAACGGTAACCTGCCGCTCTCCAGCGACGCCTCGAGCGATCCGGCCAAAACGCTGGAAGCCCTCATCCGTTCCCCCCGAGGCCAGGCGCTGGGAGAGGCCTTGCAGACCAACCTGGAGAGCATTCCGACTGATAGCAGTGTGAATGATCACGTACTGGCGGCCATCAACCTCGATCTGGATCAGGAATCCATCACCCAACCGCATCGCAACAAAGTGGCCGGATTCGACCTGTCACATAAACAATATTGGGGCAAACCCACCTCGGCGATCGTCGCCGGCCTGCGCGAGCACTTGAGTGATACCGGCAAAACCTCACCTGCCAACGCCTCGCTGGGTACGCATCTGCTGTTGATGCGGGCGGCGCCGCAGTTGCTGATCAAGGATATTCCCGACAGCGTGGTCTACGGCAGCCTGGCCTGGGCCAACCTGTGCATCGCGGCGGCCGCCATCGAAGCCAGGTCCCCTGGCAGCGTAGCGAACATGAGTTTTGCCGAAGTGATGATCGCCGCCGACTCAAGTGGGCCCGCGCCCGAAGCTGCCCAAACTGCGGCATTGTTGGACTGGGCCGTGGTCAATGGGGTGCTTGAGGCGAAAGACGACACGCTTTACGAAAAACCAGACATTGATACCGCCATGGACGCGTTCAACTATCAATTGGGCAAGCTGAAACACGCCTCCGGCTTGCTTGACACCCCGATGCCCAGCCGCAAGCAGATGGCGCTGGACCTGCTCAAGGAAAAATTTGGCGAAGGCGTCCCCTTTGAAGAGAAGGTGTTGCTCAAGCCCAACAAAACCGCCAACAAGACGATCTCCACTCGCGGCCCTTATTCCATGCTGGACCTGACCATGCAAGGCGAGAAAATAACGGCATCAGACTGGGAGCTCAAACCTGGAACGCATGGCGTCGATCTTGATGCCTTCGCCGCCTTTACCCATGGCCCCGGCTTTAAAGTCCCCGACACCTTTGACAAAGCCATTAGCCAGACCATAAGCGACTATAAAACCGTCAAGAAATATTCCATCTTGAATGCCCTCGCCAACCTTCCACCGGAGGACAAAGAAAACTTGCGGTTAGGAAAGCTGAACTTCTACAAAGAAAAATCCTACAGAGTCAGCTGGACACCATTCGCGGGAGAAACCCTCTTCCATACAAGCAAAAAAATACTGGTCACCACAAAACACCAGAACAAGCCGTCCACCTATGAGTTCGATACCGAAAAAGGCAGCATCAGGAAAGTCAGCAACGCAATTATCACTCGCCAGGACCAGAAGATCGCCAACGAAGTAACCCGAATAGAAGAGTTCTCCACCTTCGATGCCAAGCGCGACTATATAAAGCAAGAGAACCCGCTCGAGGGATCCAATCCCAACCTGTTCAGGAATTTCCGGGCGGAGTACCTTGCGGATTCAATCGTCGAGGGGCTCGATCTGGAAACCTTCAGGCAACAAGCGGCCGGAAGTACGCCGGATGAGCATAGAAGGACGGTCGCCAGCACCATCGGCAACTTTTTTCTCGACCTTGTTCCGCTCAGGTCGGCCATCGTCAACTTCAGTAATGGCAACTATAAAGATGGGTTCTCTGACCTGGCATTTGATGTGTTCGGCTTTCTCACGGCAGGTGCAGGCGTCGCCGCGAAGGTCGGAAAAACCCTGAGCACTGCCAGCAGCGCGGCCAGCAAAGCCCTCAAGCTGAGCAAGATTTTCGGGGTTACCGCACTCTCGGAACTCAATCCGCTGAGCGGACTTGGCGACCTGGTAGTCGGCGCGGGAAAACTCGCCATCGACGGCGCAAGCGCAGCCACCCAGGGTTTAAAAACACTCAAGGGCACTGCAAACAGTCGGGAGCTCGCCGCCGCCGGTAATCGATATGACGCAGCCGCTACCGGCTCATTCCAGATGGGCGAGCAGACGGTCGAGGGCAGCGCGGTGCAGATCAAGGGCAAGTGGTACGCTTTCGACGCACAAAAGCACCAGCCATACGGCAGCCCCCTGCAAGCGCTCAGTAGCGCTGATACGCTGGAGCCCTCCCCCAACGCCTATGCCTCTTCGAGCAAGAGCACTCACCGGTTTAACCCGATAAACACCGTCAACCGCCCACCTCCAATCAGGAAGCCGTTACCCGAGGGCCAATACGTGGAAAGTTTGAAAGGCAGGCTCGAATCATCCCATTTCAAATCCGACACACGCCAGGCAACGCTGGATAAGTTTCGGGTGGAAATGGAGGATTATTACGATGCGATAAAAGACGGAGGCCTTCCGCCGCGCCCTACAATCCCCGATGTTCCCGTACCGATCCCCGCAGCCGATCTGATCACAAAGGCATTGAAAGCATCAAACGGCGTGGTGTTTGGAGAGTCTCACTCGCAGATGGCCAGCTTTAAAATGCTGTTCGACAACGTCGATACGCTAAAAAACCAGGGTGTAAAAAAAGTCTACTTCGAAGGGTATATCGACTACATCGGTGGCCCCGTTGATGATGGAATCGGAATGCTCGGAAACAGCAACACTCGCCGCACGAATCCAACACTGGAGCAACTCAAGAAAAAATTTGAAGACAATGGAATAGAGCTTTTACCCCTCGATCACTATTACCTGACGCGACATAGACACGACAAATCCCGTGATCGCACCCGCACTGGCGTCAACTCTGAAAAGCGGCTCAAGGAGTTCAACTACTACGCTGCGGAAACCATCCAGGCAAACTCGGGCACCGAAAAGTGGGTCGCGTTAGTGGGGAGCGCGCACATGAACACCTCCGAAGGTGTTCCGGGCCTGGCGGAACTGACGGAAAGCATCGGCATCGGGGTTTTTGACAACCGGAACATGACCCACAGCAGCATCGGGCTTAAAGCAAAAAACCCTGCGCCAGACCCGAACCGGCCATTACAGCCCAACGATATTCCAGGCGACCTGCGCATCTACGTGAAACCCTGAGCACATCGCAAAGGCCCGGAAAGCCTCCGAGCCTTTGCATGAGGTGTTCACCCTCCATGCACCCAGCGCTGATGCAACCAGCGCGCAAACGCATCCAGGGCAAACCCCAACAAGCCGATCAGCAGCACCATCGCCATCAGCTCCGAGTAGGCCAGCCGGTCGCGAGTGTCGAGGATGTAATAACCCAGCCCGGCACTGACCCCGAGCATCTCGCACGGCACCAGCACGATCCACAGGATCCCGATGGCCAGGCGCACGCCGGTCAGCACGTGCCCCATCACCCCGGGAATAATCACCCGGCGCAAGGTTTCCCAGCGCGTGGCGCTCAGGCTCTTGCTCAGTTGCAACCAGCGCGGATCGAGCTGACGCACACCCGCCGCCGTATTCAGCAGAATCGGCCACACCGCTGCGAACGCCAGCAGGAAGTAGATCGGCTGGTCGCCCACGCCCATCAACATCACCACGATGGGCATCCACGACAGCGGCGAGATCATCCGCAGAAACTGGAACGCCGGCGTGGTTGCCGCCTCCAGCTTGCGCGAACTGCCCACCAGCAAGCCCAGCGGTACACCAATCAGCAATGCCAGGAACAGTCCGACGAAGATCCGCTTGAGGCTCACGGCTATGTTCAGGTACAGCTCGCTGCGGCCCAGCAACTCCCACAGGCTGGCGAGGGTCGCCGACAGCGAAAACCGCGCAGACAAACCGTCCGCGCTGCCAAAGACCTTCACCCCCAGCCACCAGAGCAACAACAACCCCGCCAACCCGCTCAAGCCAAGCAACCAGCCCGGCAACCCCAAGGTTTTGCCGTTGTTCAAACGCCAATCTCCTCGTTTCGCTCAAAGCCCTCAGGCAAGCCGAAGGTCTTCATGCCGCCCACCGCCGCGATCGCATTGCGCACGAAGCGGTCGTCCACCAGGTCCTTGGCGACAAACGCCGGGTCCAGGTCGGCGAGGAATTTCTTGTCGCCCTCGATCAGCGTGTCTTTCAGGCGGCGTACCAGTTCCTCGGTGTAGCTGGGGAATGGATACGGCTGGAAGTCGATGCGGTGCTCGTCCCAGTTGGCGTGCTGGATCGCGCCGTCAGCCAGGTAAGCCGCACGGTCGCTGGCAGCCGGCGCCAGGACTTTGCGCAGCACTGGTTCGGCATGCGGGGTGTAGCGGTTCTCGCCGTCCTTGGACAGCAGCTTCACCGCCTCTTCACGGTTGTCGCGGGTCCAGACCTGGGCCTTGACGATTGCATTCACCACCTTCTGCGACCATTCCGGGCGGTTGGTCAGGTCATGCTCGTGCATGAACACCACGCAGCACGCATGGTTGCGCCACACATCGCCGGTAAAGCGCTGTACGCGGCCCACGTTGAGGTTTTCCGCCAGGGCGTTGAACGGCTCGGCGACGATGTAGCCGTCGATGCGCTTGCTGGCCAGGGCCGGCGGCATGTCCGAGGGCGGCAACACGATCAGGTTGACCTCGTTGGCGGCAATCGCACTGCCGGCGGCACGGGCCACCGGGGTCAGGCCGTTGTCGCGGAACAACTGCTGCACCACCACGTTGTGAATCGAGTACCAGAACGGAATCGCCACCGACTTGCCGCCCAGTTGCTTCACGTCGGTAATGCCCGGCGACACGGTCAAGCCCGAGCCACCCACATGGTTCCAGGCCACGACCTTGGCCGGGACCTTGCTGCCATACCGCGCCCATACGGTCATCGGCGACAGCAGGTGAATCACGTTGACCTGCCCGGAAATGAACGCCTCGATCACCTGGGCCCAACTGCGCAGCAGCACCGGGCGCTCGGCCTTGATGCCTTCGGCCTCGAACAGGCCATTGTTGTGGGCCACCAGCAACGGCGTGGCGTCGGTGATCGGCAAATAGCCGATGCGTACCGGTGCGTCCGGCTCACTGGCCGCCCGGGCCTGCAAGCTGCTCAGCAGTGGCAAGGCTCCGGCGGCACTGAGCACGGCCGAGAGTTTGAGAAAGTCACGGCGCGAGTGAGTGAGGTCATCCAGACACATGGCAAGGCTCCAGCAGTTCAGGGGGTTGGGGGTCAGTGCGGCTCGCCCGCCGTAGGGTTTTGAGAATCTCGATGCGCAGGGTGCCGATGGCTTCCACCTGCTCTTCCCGCGGTTGCGGCAAGTCGATGCGCCATTCGCCGAGGGTCCGCGCCGGGCGGTTACCCAGTAGCAGAATCCGGTCGGACAACAGCAGCGCTTCGTCGATGTCGTGGGTGATCAGCACCGCCGCCGAACCTTGCTCGCGATTGACCTTGAGCAGCAGGTGCTGCATGTCGGCACGGGTCACTTCATCCAGGGCACCGAAGGGCTCGTCCAGCAGCAATACCTGCGGCTGGCGTGCCAGGCAACGGGCCAGCGCCGTGCGCTGGGCCATGCCGCCGGACAGCGCCGCCGGGAATTGCTGGCGGGCGTGTTCCAGGCCTACGGCGTGGATCGCATGGTCGACGCGGCTGCGACGTTCTTCAGGGCTGAGGTGCGGCTGGCGGGCAAAGTCCAGGCCGAAGGCGACGTTCTTTTCCAGGCTCAGCCACGGCAGCAGGCTGGGGTCCTGGAACGCCACCGCCACCCGCGGGTGCGGGCCATTCAACGGCTCGCCCAGCAGGCGGATGCTGCCACCCTGGGGCGCTTGCAAACCGGCGAGCACCCGCAGCAGGCTGGACTTGCCAACGCCGCTGGGGCCGAGGATCGACACCACTTCGCCGGGCTGCAATTGCAGGTCGAAACCTTCCAGCACCGAGTTGCCCGCATAGCCCAGGCAAATTCCCTGGGCGTGCAATACCGCCTGGTTCATAGGTTGGCCTGACGGTTCAACTCGGTGCGCAACTGCACCAGGCTCGGGGTCACGATCGGCACAAACGCCGACTCGCGCCAGCGCCGGGCAAAACCGCTGCCGTGGGCCGTCAGGTAGGCCTTGCCGCCGCTGGCTTGCAGCTCCAGTTGCACAGCGCTGGCAGCGATTTCCGCGAGGGCGATGCGCAGGCGGAACAACGGTACCGGCTCAGTGCCGAAGCGGCCGGCCAGCAGGCCTTTCTTCAGGTCGTTGACCGCCTGTTCCAGGGAGGTACGCAACACTTCCAGCTCTTCACGCAATACGGTGCGGCTGGAGCCCAGGTGATTGGCCACCTCCGCCAGCGAGCGCCGCGCCAGGCCGATGGACATGCCGCATTGCAAGCCCAGAAACGCCGGGCGCACGGCCGGCAGGAACTTGCGTGCATCCTCATGCAACAACCAGTCGCGGCTCAGTTCCACGGCTTCAAAGCCGAGGGCTGCGGTATTGCTCGATTGCAGACCCAACAGTTCCAGGTCACGGGAACGTTGCAGGCCGGACACCGAATCCGGGATCGCCAGGATAAACGGCGCGCCGCCCTGGGCATGCTCGATGGCGGCGGCCACCACAAACCCGTTCTTGCGCAGGTTGGTCACCCAGTGCAGGCGGCCATTGAGGTTCCAGCCGTCGTCGGTCGGCTCGGCGCTGATTTGCAGCGACTCGATGCCAGACAAAAACTTCATCGCGTTGGACAGCCCGGTCGCCCCGGCCAGCTTGCCGCTCAGCAGGTCCGGCAGCAGTTGCTCGCGCAGGCGCTGGTTCGGGCTTTGCAGCAGGTATTCGATAAACGAGCGTTGGCCCCAGCATACAAATGCCGACGCCAGGGAATGGCTCGCCACATCGGCGATAGCTTCCACCGCGCCGGTGACATCGCCGCCCAGGCCACCGAGGTCCTTGGGCACACCGATACGTAATACATTGGCCTCTGCCAGCCGTGGCAGCACTTCCTGCGGATCGCAACTGCCCACATCCAGGGCCTGCGCTTGAACATCGAGCCAGCGGCTCAAGATTGGGTCAAGCATTCATGTTTCTCCTTGTTGCAGCATGTTTACCATCGCGAACGCTTGCGCGCCTTCAGCTAGCCGGTTTTTCCCAACGGTATTGCGCCAGTTCCGGATTCAACGGGGTACGGGCAAACACGTTGGCGAAGTTGCACAGGGTGGCCAGGCTCACACCCAGAATAACCTCAAGGGCATGACCGTCGGTGTAGCCTGCCTCACGGAACGCGGTGTAGCCGGCGTCGCTGACATCACCGCGGGTGGCGATCACTTCACGGGTGAACGCGGCCAGTGTCTCATAACGCTCGTTGGGCAGTTCGCCGCGCTGGCGCAGGGCGTCGATCACGTCTTCCGGCAGCTTGGCCTTGTTGCGCGCTACGGCAGTGTGCCCGGCGACGCAGAAATCGCAACCGTGATTGGTGGCGGCAATCAGTTGCACCACTTCGCGGTCGGCCAGGCTCAGGTCAGACTTGGCGTTCAGGCCCGACACGGTGATGTAGGTTTCCAGGGCTGCCGGGGCGTTGGCCAGCACCGCCAACAGATTGGGGATGAACCCGGAACCCTTCAGGGCATTTTCCAGAAAGGGCTTGGCCGCCTCAGGAGCGGTTTCCAGGGTTAGCATCGGTACGCGGGACATGGAGTGGTCTCCTCATGGATTCGTGTACCAAGTCTGTTGGTTATAAAAAATCCGCTCAATAGTCTAAAGTAGCGATTACTTGCTCTAGAGTCTTTCCGTTAGATGAATTCGTCCAGTTCACTCGTCGATTGGTTATTAGATAGCCTTGAACTCAACACCAGCCTGTTTCACGTCGGGCGTTACTGCGGCGACTGGCACGCCAGCACCCATGGCCTGGCAAGCGCGAGTTTTCATCTGGTGGTGCAAGGGCAATGCTGGATGCACATCGACGGCGACTCGACCCCTTACCCATTGAACAACGGCGATGCAGTCTTCCTGCTGCGGGACCTGGCGTACCGCTTGTCCAGCGATGGCACCGCCACCGGCGCCCAGGAATGCCCGCGCAAACCGATGCTGCCACTGGACAGCCAAGCCAGTGACGGCGTGGGCCTGGTGTGCGGGTTCTTTCACTTCCAGTCCGGGCTGTCGGCGATGATTGTCGACACCCTGCCCGCCTGGATCATCCTGCGGGCCGGTGACCCATCGCTGACCGCCGCGCGCAACCTGTTCGAACTGATCCTGCAGGAATGCGAGCGCACGCCGGCGCCCTCGCCCGCCCTGCTGGAGCGCCTCTGCCACCTGCTGTTCCTGTATGTGCTGCGCCAGCAAGTGCTGGACAACACCGACCTCGGCGGCCTGGCGGCGCTGGCTCGGCAACCGGCATTTGCCAACCTGCTGGAGCAGTTGATCGCACGCCCGGCCGAGCCCTGGACCCTGGAAAGCATGGCGGCCTGCACCGGCCTGTCGCGCTCGGCGTTCTTCAAGCGCTTCAATGAACTGTGCGGGCAGTCGCCGGGGCAAGTGCTGCTGATGATGCGTGTGCGCCACGCCTGCCAACTGTTCAAGCAGGACCAGACCGTAGCGGACGTGTCCCTCGCCGTGGGTTATCAATCGGTGGCGGCGTTTACCCGGGCCTTCCATAAGGTCACCGGCTTCCAGCCCGGCGCCTACCGCAAGGCTCAAGGTTGACGCTGCAACCCATTGCCCGGCCGGGCACACAACTCCACCAGCCAATCGACAAACACCCGCACCCGTTGCGACAGCTGGCGATGCGGCGGGTACAGCGCCGTCAGCGGTAACCTGGGCGGCGGCTGATGCGCCAGCACCTCCACCAGCGTGCCCGCTTCCAACTGGCGAACGGCGTGGTAGTACGGCGTCTGTACCAGGCCGTAACCCGCCTCACAGGCCGCCAGGTAACCATCGGCACTGTTGACCGCCACTTGCTTGGGCAGGTCGACCAAGCGGATGTCGCTGCCGATCTGAAACTCCAGGCCATAGCGTTTGCCGCTGGTGCTGGAGAAATACTCCACCACTTGATGGCCGGCCAACTCATCCAGCGTCGATGGCACGCCGAACTGCTGCAAGTAGCCGGGGCTGGCGCAGGTCACCTGATCCATCATCGCCAGCGGCCGGGCCACCAGCGACTCGTCCAGCGCCAGGCCGCCGCGCAACACGCAATCCACGCCTTCGCGGATCAGGTCCACCGGGCGGTCATTGAGGCCGATTTCCAGATCGATCTGCGGGTAACGCGTGGTGAACTCGGGCATTGCCGGAATTACCAGGAAACGCCCGATCCCGGACGGCATATCGATACGCAACGTGCCGCGCGGGTTTCGTCGGCTGGTGGAGAATACCGCCTCGGTTTCCTCAAGGTCCGCCAGCAGGCTCACGCAACGCTGGTAGTAGGCGGCACCGTCCAGGGTCGGGCTGACCTGGCGTGTGGTGCGCTGCAACAGTTGCACCCCCAGGTGCGCCTCCAGTTGCTTGATCAGGATGGTCACCGAGGCACGCGGCAGTTGCAGGCTGTCAGCCGCCTTGGCAAACCCGCCCAGTTCGACAATCCGCACGAACACTCGCATCGCATTAAAACGGTCCACGGGCCGGTTTCCTTCAGGGATTATTTAGAATTTCATAATAGTGATAGCGGTTTTAGCCGGTTTATCCCGCTTTTGTCGAGGGCAACAATGGAGGCCTTCCCACACAGGAGCTGGACCCATGCACACACGTCAACTCGGTAAAAATGGTCCCCAGGTGTCCGCCATCGGCCTCGGCTGCATGGGCATGACCGATTTCTACACCACCGGCACCGATACCACCGAAGCCATCGCCACTCTGCACCGCGCCCTGGAACTGGGGATCAACCTGCTGGACACCGCCGACATGTACGGCCCCCATACCAACGAAGAACTGATTGGCAAGGCCATCGCCGGCAAGCGCGACCAGGTGTTCCTCGCCAGCAAGTTCGGCATCGTGCGTGACCCCGCAAACCCCGCGCTGCGTGGGGTGAATGGCCGTCCCGAGTACATTCGCGACGCCATCGACGGCACCCTGAAACGCCTCGGCGTAGAAACCCTGGACCTCTACTACCAGCACCGCATCGACCCTGAAGTGGCGATTGAAGAAACCGTCGGCGCCATGGCCGAGTTGGTCAAGCAAGGCAAGGTGCGTTACCTGGGCCTGAGTGAAGCGTCGGCGGCCACCCTCGAGCGCGCTCATAAAGTGCATCCCATCAGCGCCCTGCAAAGCGAATATTCGCTGTGGAGCCGTGATCAGGAGGACAACGGTTGCCTCGCCGCCTGCGAACGCCTGGGGATCGCATTTGTGCCTTACAGCCCACTGGGTCGTGGCTTCCTGACCGGCGCGCTGAAAAGCCCGGATGATTTTGCGGCGGATGATTACCGCCGCTTCAGCCCGCGTTTCCAGGGCGAGAACTTTGCGAAGAACCTGCTGCTGGTGGACCAGGTACAAGCCCTGGCCGCCGACAAGGGCGTGACCGCCGGGCAACTGGCGTTGGCCTGGGTGCTGGCGCAAGGGGATTACCTGATCCCGATCCCGGGGACCAAGCAACGCAAGTACCTGGAAGAGAACGTCGCGGCATTGGAGGTCAAGCTCAGCCCGACCGAGTTGGCGGCGCTGGAGGCCATCTTCCCGGCCAACGCCACAGCCGGGCTGCGCTACCCGGAAGCGGTCATGCAGATGCTGGACAAATAATCCTGCCACGCCGGATCGGGGCTGGCTCGCCAGCTCCGCGCCTTGAATCCCTGCCCTGGTTTTTCTTGCACGATAGTGCCTCAAGCTCGCCCGTCCCAAGCCGATAGCCCTTCGAAGCTCTAACAAAGCCGCGTCGCACAATAAACGCTTCGTAAGGACGACCCCATGCCCTCATTGCGCTCTATCCAAGCCCGCTACACCCTGTTCCTGGTGCTGTTCGTCCTGTTGTTATTCGTCTTGACGGTGGTGGGCATCGGACAGTTGGTGGCCCCCAAGCTGCGCCACACCGAAGAACAGGTGGCCCTCAATCGCATTGCCGAAGTGGCCGAGCAGATCCAGGGCGAACTGAACAAGGTTCAGGCCCAGCAACGCAGCATCACCCAAACCATCCCGCTGCTGGACAGCGACGCCATCGACAAGGTGCTGCCAGGCCTGGTGGACCAGTACGGCGAATTGAAAGTGTTTGGCGGCGGCATCTGGCCCCTGCCCAACCAACGCACCCCGGGACGCAACAAGCACAGCACCTTCTGGCACCGCGATGCCTCGGGCAAGCTGGCGGTGAACACCTTCTGGAACAGCGACGCGGCCCCCAACTACTACGACCAGAGCTGGTACAAGGGCGGCCTCGCTTCGCCCCGCGGCCAGTGCGCCTGGGCGGCGGCCTACAAGGATGACGCCAGCCAGGAGCCACGCACCAACTGCGCGATGGCGATCCAGCGTGACGGCGCAGCCTATGGCGTCGCCACCATCGACGTGACCCTGGGCTTCTTCAACGACCTGGTGGCCAGCAAGGAAAAAGACCTCGGCGGGCAAATGCTGATCGTCGAAGGCGACGGCAAGATCATCAGCAACAGCACGCGCATCAGCGGCCCCGTGGTGTTGAAGAACATCAGCGAATTGGCCGGCACCTCGGCCTTTGCCGCCCAGGTCAGCGCCGGCCTGGCTCATCGTGATCAAACCCTGCAACGCAGCGAGTTCGACAACCAGGGCGTGGCCAGCACGTTCTTCATGCGCCCGATCGAAGGCACCCCGTGGTTCCTCGCCACTGCGCTGCCGACCTCGCTGATCACCGCCCAACGTGATGACGTACTGGGCACGTTGGCGATGCTGCAAATCCCGATGATCCTGCTGTTGGTGCTGTTGGCGGTGTACGCCATCCGCCAGCTGGTGCACCGGATGACCGCGCTGAAGACCAATATCGACGCACTGTCCAACGGCGATGCCGACCTGACCCGGCGCATCACCATTCGCGCCGAGGATGAACTGGGGGCGATTGGCCATTCGGTGAACCGCTTTATCGTCTACCTGCAAAACATGATCGGAGAAGTGACCCTGGCCACCGGCGCCATGTCGTCGAGCCTGGCGCAATTGCAGCAGACGTCGGCCCAGACCAACCAGATCCTGGTGCGCCATGCCTCGGAAACCGACCAGACCGTCACGGCCATCACCGAGATGAGTTCCACCGCCGACACCGTGGCCGAGAACGCCGCCGAAACGGCTGCGTTCACCCAGCGCGCCAATGAGCACGCCGACCGTTCGCGGGTGGTGGTCGGGGAAGCTTCCCGCAGCGTCAGCGCGTTGATCGGCGAGGTCTCCAGCGCCACCCACACCGTGGAAAACATGCGCCAGGATGCCGCCCGCATCACCGAAACCCTCGGCGTGATCGGCGCCATCGCGGGCCAGACCAACCTGCTGGCACTCAACGCGGCCATCGAAGCCGCCCGGGCCGGCGAACAAGGCCGGGGTTTTGCGGTGGTGGCCGACGAAGTCCGCGCCCTCGCCGCCCGCACCCAGGCCAGCACCTCGCAGATCAATGAGATGCTGGCGCGCCTGACCACGGGCGTGAGTTCCTCGGTGACGGCCATGGAAGCCACCCAGGCCAGCTGCCAGTCTGCGGCTGACGCCACGGCCCGGGTGAACACGGGATTGGACGAGATGGCTGGCTCCGTCAGCCATATCAACAACCTCAGCACCCAGATCGCCACCGCCGCCGAACAGCAAAGCGCGGTGACCGAGGAAATCAACCGCAGCATGGTGCACATCCGCCATATGGTTGAAGAACTGGTGCAAAGCGGCCACGCCACGGAGCACAACACCCAGAGCCTGCTGGATGCCAATGGCCGGGTTATTGCATTGATGGGTCGCTTCAAGGTGCGTTGAAAAAATAGCCTGAAAGCTCCCGTGCAATGCGCGGGAGCCGGACTATTCTGACAGTTCGCTCCGCCACACAGGAGGTGTGTCATGCACGCAGTTGAGCACCCGATCCGTCTGGAGCGGATCAGTCAGGAACGCTATATACAAGCCTCTATCGACGATGTTTACGACTACGTTACCCAACCGGATCGCTGGCATGAATGGCATCCGACATCCCTGGGCGCCGACACCGGTATCGCCGGCTCATTGCCTGCCGGTCATCGTTTCACTGAAACCATCGACCTGCTGGGTGTGCGGGTTCCCATGAGCTATCGCGTGCAGATTGCGCAGCGACCGCGGGAGTTCAAGACCGCGTTCACCTCATTGGCGGTCGATGGCTGTATTCATTATCTGCTGCAAGTACAGGGCAACGGCACGCTGTTCAAGCGCATCCTCACCTATGAAACCGAACTGCAACTGACCACCCTGCATGAGCGCATGATCGCACTGTCCAACCAGGCCCTTGATCAGCTCAAGCAGCGCCTGGAATCCCCGCCAGCCTGACAAAACCGTCATTTTTCCCTCTCAGTTTTCCGACAGCACCAGGCGGTTATTCTGGTGCTGTCGGTTTTTCGTAAAACCTCGTAACACTCCCGGGAAACCCTTTTTTAAAAAGCGCGGAGAATGCCCGGCTGTTGCCCTTTATCTGACGAGATGATGATGAAAACTACCCTACGACTGGCCGTGCTGGCGGCGCTGCTCATCAGCACCCTGGCCCAGGCTGCCGAGCTGATCCCGATTGACGTGCACCGTGATGCCAACTGCGGTTGCTGCAAAAAGTGGATTGCCCACCTGGAGAGCAACGGGTTCAAGGTCAACGACCATGTGGAAAGCAACATGAGCGAGGTCAAGCAACGCCTGGGCGTGGCGCCGCGCCTGGCGTCTTGCCATACCGGCGTGATCGACGGCAAGTTCGTCGAAGGCCATGTGCCAGCCGACCAGGTCTTGGCCCTGCGCAAGCGCGACGACTTGCTGGGCATTACGGCGCCAGGCATGCCCATGGGCTCGCCTGGCATGGAGATGAACGGCAGCAGCGATGCCTATCAGGTCATCGGCCTGACTCGCGATGGCGAAGACGTGGTAGTGGCTGACTATCCGGCACGCTGATTGATGCTTGCCGGTTACCTGGGACTGTTTTTCGCCGCCTTCGGCGCCGCCACGCTGTTGCCGATGCAATCGGAGGCGGTGCTGGTAGGGCTGATGATCAGCGGGCATTACAGCGTGTGGCTGCTGCTCGGGGTTGCAACGGCCGGCAACGTATTGGGCTCGGTGGTGAACTGGCTGCTGGGCCGCTCGGTCGAGCGCTTCAAGGATCGACGCTGGTTTCCGGTCAGCCCCCGGCACCTGGAAAAGGCCCGTACCCACTACCAGCGCTGGGGCCATTGGTCGTTGCTGCTCAGTTGGGTGCCGATCATTGGCGACCCGCTGACCCTGGTGGCCGGGGTCATGCGCGAACCGTTCTGGCGGTTCCTGGTGCTGGTGACCCTTGCAAAAGGGGCGCGCTACGGGGTACTGGCCATGCTCACCCTGCACTGGATTTAATCTCCCGTTAATCCCCTCGCCACAGCATCCGGGCACTGTTCCCGGAGCTCTAACCATGTCCAAGATCCGCTCTCTGTGCGTCGCCAGCCTGTTACTCGGCAGCGCCCTGCCCGCCTTCGCCGCCGAAGAAGGTCCGACCTACGGCCCCGAGCTGCAAGGCTTCAAATACCCGTACCCGGTAGAGCACTTCACCTTCCAGTCCCAGGGCAAATCCCTGCAGATGGGCTACATGGACGTGCCGGCCAAAGGCAAGGCCAACGGGCGCAGCATCGTGCTGATGCACGGCAAGAACTTCTGCGGCGCCACCTGGGATGAATCGATCAAGGCCCTGAGCGACGCCGGCTACCGGGTGATCGCTCCCGACCAGATCGGTTTCTGCACCTCCAGCAAGCCGGACAATTACCAGTACAGCTTCCAGCAACTGGCGATCAACACCCATCAACTCCTGGAAAAACTTGGTATTCAGAAGGCTACCCTGCTCGGCCATTCCACCGGCGGCATGCTTGCCACACGCTACGCCCTGCTCTATCCGCAGCAAACCGAACAACTTGCCCTCGTAAACCCTATTGGCCTGGAAGACTGGAAGGCCATCGGCGTGCCCTACCGCAGCGTTGACCAATGGTACGAGCGCGAGTTGAAACTGACCGCCGAAGGCATCCGCCAATACGAGCTCGACACCTACTACGTCGGCCGCTGGAAGCCTGAATACGACCGCTGGGTCGATATGCTCGCCGGCATGAACAAAGGCCCCGGCCACACCCAGGTGGCGTGGAACTCGGCGCTGATTTACGACATGATCTTCACCCAGCCGGTGTACTACGAGTTCAAGGACCTGCAGATGCCCACCCTGCTGCTGATCGGCACGTCCGACAACACCGCCATTGGCAAGGACCTGGCGTCACCGGCGGTCAAGGCGAAGCTCGGCAACTACGCGGTGCTGGGCAAGCAAGTGGCCAAGTTGATTCCCCACGCTACCCTGGTGGAGTTCCCGGGCCTGGGCCATGCACCGCAAATGGAAGAGCCGGCACAGTTTCACAAGGCACTGTTGCAAGGGCTGAACGCCCTTTAATCCAACCTTTTTTCGAGGCATGCGTGAATGTCGGTACAGATCGCAGTGATTGATGATTGGCAGAATGTGGCCAGTGGCGTGGTGGACTGGTCAGTCCTGGCGTCGGTCGGCCAGGTGCACTTCCTCCACGATTACCCGGCGGACACCGCCACGTTGATCGAGCGTTTGCAGGGGTTCGAGGTGATCTGCGTGATGCGCGAACGCACCACCTTCGACCGGGCTCTGTTGCAAGGCTTGCCCAGGCTCAAGTTGCTGGTGACCGGCGGCATGCGCAACGCCGCCATCGACACTCCTGCGGCCAAGGCCCTGGGTATCCAGGTATGCGGCACTGACAGTTACAAGCACGCGGCCCCGGAACTGACCTGGGCACTGATCATGGCGTCCACCCGCAACCTGCTGGCCGAAGCCAATTCCCTGCGCGCCGGGGGTTGGCAAGTGGGCCTGGGCGGCGATTTGTACGGCAAGACCCTGGGGATTCTCGGGCTGGGCAGCATTGGCCAGAAGGTCGCCAAATTTGGCCAGGCCTTCGGCATGCACGTAATTGCCTGGAGCGAAAACCTTACCCCAGAGCGCGCTGCCGAAAGCGGCGTGACCTGGGTCAGCAAGCGCGAGTTGTTTGAACAGGCAGACGTGTTGTCGATTCACCTGGTGCTCAGCGACCGCAGCCGCGGGCTGGTGGACGCCGAAGCGTTGGGCTGGATGAAACCTACGGCGCATCTGGTGAACACGGCACGCGGGCCGATTGTCGATGAGGCCGCCTTGATTGACGCCCTGGCCAATGGCCGGCTGGCGGGCGCGGCACTGGACGTGTACGCCCAGGAGCCGCTGCCAGCCGGGCATCCATTCCGCCAGTTGCCCAACGTATTGGCCACCCCTCATGTGGGGTACGTCAGCGAGCAGAACTACCGCCAGTTCTACCAGCAAATGATCGAAGACATCCAAGCCTGGGCCAAAGGAGTGCCCCTTCGCGCACTAAGCTAGTGCACACATTTCACCTCCCACTCCCCCCCGTAGCAGCTGTCGAGCCTCAGCGAGGCTGCGTCGGGCGCACTGCCGATCCTGAACCGGAGCGCGCTCGACAGCTGCTACCGAGCTCATGAAAAAAATTTGTCCTACAAAAATACCCCACAGACCCCACAGGCTCTGGGATCTGTCCTAGACTCATGACCGATGGGTCCGATCCAAAACAAAAACCCCGCAAAAAATCGAAACTTTCCAACTCTGCCACAGGTCAGGTTTAAGGTAAGGCGAGTGCTGACGGTTCATACCGAACGCCCGTCCATCCACTCTATTTAAGACTCCAGCACAACTGGCATAAGGCTTGCCAGTCTGTGTAGCGCTTGTGCGCCTGGCCGCAGGACGCGGTCAACCTTCGCTGATTGCCATATGCCATCAGCCGACCAGAACTCGGGAGAGAACTATGATCAGTGCCGCTGTAGATACTCAGGGAGAGCGTTTTAGTCAGCCGGTTGGCGGGCCGACCTCATTGGCCGACCTTCCCAACACGGTGCGGCCGGTCCCACGTGTGAATCCCAATCGCAAAAAAGTGCTGTTTGTCACTTCCGAACTGGCCGACCTGGTGAAAACCGGCGGCCTGGGCGACGTTTCCGCCGCACTGCCCCGCGCCATGGCGCACCTGCACGATGTGCGCGTGCTGATCCCCGGCTACCCGCAGGTGCTGGACAGCGACAACCCGATTCATATCATCGGTGAGCTGGGGGGCCACGCCGCGCTGCCACCGTGCAAGATCGGGCGCATGGACCTCAAGGACGGCCTGGTTATCTACGTGCTGATCTGCCCCGAGCTTTACGAGCGCGAAGGTACGCCCTACGGCGCCAACAACGGCCGCGACTGGCCCGACAACCATATCCGCTTCGCCCGCCTGGGCCTGGCCGCCGCCGATATTGCCGCCAACCTGGCGCAAATCCACTGGTGCCCGGACCTGGTGCACGCCCATGACTGGCCAGCAGGCCTGGCGCCAGCCTATATGCACTGGCGTGGGTCACGCACTCCAACGCTGTTCACCATTCATAACCTCGCCTACCAGGGCGTGGTCAGCCTGGCCTCGTGCCCGGAGCTGGGGATTCCCGAACACGCCTTGCAGCAAGAAGGCATGGAGTTCTACGGCAAGCTGTCATTCCTCAAGGCCGGCATGGCGTATTCCAGCCATATCACCACGGTCAGCGCCACCTACGCCCAGGAAATCACCACCCCCGAATTTGGCTGCGGTCTGGATGGCTTTCTCGCCAGCAAGACCCAGCAAGGCTTGCTCAGCGGCATTCCCAACGGCATTGATGAAAGCTGGGAGTCGTCCACTGACCCGCACCTGACCCACCCTTTCAACATTGGTGACTGGGAAGGCAAGGCACAGAACGCCGCCCATGTGCGCAACCTGTTTGGCTTGCACGACTCCACCGGCCCGCTGTTCGCCGTGGTATCGCGCCTGGTCTACCAGAAAGGCCTGGACCTGACCGAAGCGGTCGCCAGTTTCATCGTCGAAAATGGCGGCCAGATCGCGATCATCGGCCGTGGTGAGCCGGAAGAAGAACAAGCCATGCGTGCCCTGGCCCTGCGCTTTCCCGGCCAGATCGGCGTGCGCATCGGCTTCAACGAGACCGACGCGCGCCGCATGTTCGCCGGCAGCGACTTCCTGCTGATGCCGTCCCGTTACGAACCGTGCGGCCTGAGCCAGATGTATGCCCAGCGCTTCGGCTCGTTGCCGGTTGCACGCAACACCGGCGGCCTGGCCGACACCATCGAGGATGGCGTCACCGGCTTCCTGTTCAACGAATCCACTGTCGAAAGCTACGAAGCGGCCCTGAGCCGCGCGTTCAAGGTCTTCGCCTTCCCAGGCTTGCTCAACGCCATGCGTTGCCGGGCTATGGCCGCACCGTTCAACTGGTGCCAGGCAGTGGAACCCTATGCCGAACTTTATGAGCAACTGGTAGCGAAAGCGCTGGGAAGATCGGGGAAACAGTAAAAAGAGGTCTTCATAGATGCCGTCACGGACTCTGGAAACCTGGCCCCACGGCGCGATCATGCTGGATGCGGAACACACCCGCTTCGCGTTATGGGCGCCAGACGCGTTTTATGTCAGCGTTGAATTTGAGGAAGGAAAATCGGTAGCGATGCTGCCCCAGGCCGATGGCTGGTTTGTGGTGCAGCTGCAATGCCCGCCGGGCACCCGCTACCGCTACAACATCGACGGCGAACAGGACGTTCCCGACCCGGCTTCCCGGGCACAGGCCACGGACGTTCACGGCTTCAGCGTGGTGGTCGACCCCCTGGCCTATCAGTGGCGCCAAAGCCACTGGCAAGGCCGGCCGTGGCACGAAGCGGTGATCTACGAGATACACGTGGGCGTACTGGGGGGCTACGCCGAGGTCGAGAAACAACTGCCGCGCCTCGCCGAACTGGGGGTCACCGCCATTGAGCTGATGCCCATCGCGCAGTTCCCCGGCGAACGTAACTGGGGTTACGACGGTGTCCTGCCCTACGCTCCCCAATCCTCCTACGGTTCGCCCGAGCAGCTCAAACAGCTGATCGACAGTGCGCACCACTATGGCCTCGCGGTAATCCTCGATGTGGTCTACAACCACTTCGGCCCCGACGGCAACTACCTCGGCACCTACGCCAAGGGTTTCTTTCGCGAAGACGTGCACACGCCCTGGGGCGCGGGCATCGACTTTGATCGCCGGGAGGTCCGGGATTTCTTCATCGACAACGCCCTGATGTGGCTGCTGGAATACCGCTTCGACGGCCTGCGCCTGGACGCCGTGCACGCCATCAACGATCCCGAATTTCTGCAGGAGCTGGCGCAAAAAGTACGCCAGCAAGTCGACACGGGGCGGCATGTGTGGCTGGTGCTGGAAAACGAATTCAACCAGGCCAGCCTGCTGGAAAGCGGTTTCGACGCCCAGTGGAACGATGACGGCCACAACGCCCTGCACGTGCTGCTCACCGGCGAAACCGACGCCTACTACAGCGATTTCGCCCAGGACCCCACGGGAAAACTGGCGCGCTGCCTGAGCGAAGGATTTATCTACCAGGGCCACACCACGCGCCACGGCCACACGCGCGGCGAGCCCAGCGGGCACCTGCCGCCCAGCGCCTTTGTGCTGTTCCTGCAGAACCACGACCAGATCGGTAACCGCGCCCTGGGCGAACGCCTGCATCAACTGTGTTCGCCCCAGGCCCTGAGCGCCGCGACGACCTTGCTGCTGATGTCGCCGATGATCCCGCTGATGTTCATGGGCGATGAAGTCAACGCCGAGGAGCCGTTCCTGTTCTTCACCGACCATCACGGCGAACTGGCCGAGGCGGTACGTGAAGGCCGGCGCAATGAGTTTGCCGACTTCGCCGCGTTCAGCGACCCCGAACGCCGCGAACGCATTCCCGACCCCAACTCCCTGCAAACCTTCCGCCGCTCGGCACCCGCCCTCGCCGACTGCGGCGACTCGCAGCTCTACCGGCACCTGTTGAGCCTGCGCCACCAACATATCGTGCCGCACCTGCCCGGCAGCATGGCCCTGGGTGCGCACGTGCTGGCGGAGGGCGCGGTCACGGCGCGCTGGCGCCTGGGCAATGGCAGCCTGTTGCAGATCGACCTCAACCTGAGCGCCGATTCTCTGAACTACCCGGCTGCCGAGCACCTCCTATTTGTGACGCAGGCCAGCGGGGCTGAACAATTGGCTCCCCTCAGCGCCCGCGTCAGCCTCACCCATTCCCCTGTTGGAGAGCACCCTTGAGCGACGCGCAATTGGAAATACTCGCCAGCCGAGCGGGCCTGGCCGTCGATTGGATCGACGCGAATGGCCGCCCGCAACATGTAAAGCCTGACGCCCTGCGCGCCGTGCTCAAAGGCCTGGGCCACCCGGCCGACAGCGACGCCGAGATCGAAGCCAGCCTGCTGGACCTCGAACGCGTGAAACAAGACAAGCACCTGCCGCCCCTGATGACCGTCGACAGCGGCGCCGGCCTGGACCTGGCGCGCTACTTCGCCCCCGGTACGCCGTGCCAGATTCACCTCGAAGACTCCAGCGTGCTGGACCTGAGCCTGGACGAGAACGCGGTGTTGCCCGGCTCGATTCCGGTCGGCTACCAACAAGTGCATATTGCCGACCAGCATTTCACCCTGGCCGTGGCACCGACGCATTGCTACACCGTTGCAGAAGCGGTCGACACCCAGACCGCCCGCGCCTGGGGCCTGAGCGCCCAGCTGTATTCCCTGCGCCGCAGCGGCGACGGCGGCTTTGGCGATACCCAGGCCTTGGAACAACTGGCCCGCGCCGCCGCCGAACGCGGCGCCGACGCCCTGGCCATCAGCCCGATGCACGCGATGTTCAGCGCCGACACCGAGCGCTTCAGCCCCTATTCCCCGTCCAGCCGCCTGTTCCTCAACAGTTTGTACGCGTCCCCCGGCTGCATCCTCGGCGAACGTGCGGTGCAAACTGCCATCGAGGCCAGCGGGCTGGCCGACGAATTGAATGACCTTGAGCAACAAAGCCTGATCGACTGGCCGGCCGCGGCCAAAGCCAAGCAGCGCCTGTTGCGCACCCTGTATGACGACTTCCGCCAGGGCGACCACCCGCAACATGCCGACTTCCTGAGCTTCCGCCAGGCTGGCGGTGAAGCCCTGGAAAACCACTGCCGCTTCGAAGCCGTACAAGCCCAACGCGCGGCCAACGGCGAGAGCCTCGACTGGCGCCACTGGCCAGAGGACTGGCACAGCCCGCAAAGCCCGGCCCTGGTGCAATTTGCCGAAGCCAATCGGGACGAAATCGGCTTCTACGCCTTCAGCCAATGGCTGATTGCCCGGTGCCTGGAACGCGCGCAACAAGCGGCGCGCGGCAGCGGCATGGGTGTCGGCCTGATCGCCGACCTCGCAGTGGGCGCCGACGGCGGCGGCAGCCAGGCCTGGAGCCGCCAGGATGAACTGTTGGCGGAACTGACCGTGGGTGCGCCACCTGACATCCTCAACCGTGCCGGCCAGGGCTGGGGTATCTCCGCGTTTTCCCCCGAAGGCCTCAAGCGCAACGGCTTTCGCGCGTTTATCGAAATGCTGCGGGCCAACTTCGCCCACGCCGGCGGCTTGCGCATCGACCATGTGATGGGCCTGCAACGCCTGTGGGTGATCCCGATGGACGCCTCGCCACGGGACGGCGCCTACCTGTATTACCCTGTGGATGACCTGCTGCGGCTGTTGGCCCTGGAGTCGAGCCGCCACCAGGCGATCGTCCTCGGTGAAGACCTCGGCACCGTACCCGACGGCCTGCGGGAAAAACTCATCGCGCGCTCGATCCTCGGCATGCGCGTGCTGCTGTTCGAACAAGACCACGGCGGCCAGTTCAAGCCGATCCTCGATTGGCCGGACAACGCGCTGGCCACCACCAGCACCCACGACCTGCCGACCCTCAACGGTTGGTGGCACAGCCGCGATATCGACTGGAATATCCAGCTGGGCCTGATCGATGCACCCACCGTCGAGCAATGGAGCGAACACCGCCTGCGGGAACGCCAGGCACTGCGCCAGGCCTTGAGCCAGGACCCGCAGAACTTCATCGACGAAGTGCGCAACGAAACCGACCACGTCATCGACGCCAGCGTGCGCTACCTGGGCCACACCCGCGCACCCTTGGTATTGCTGCCGCTGGAGGACGCCCTGGGGGTCGAGGAACAATCCAACCTGCCCGGCACCACCGACACCCACCCGAACTGGCGCCGCCGCCTGCCGGGCGATGCCGCCACCCTGCTCGATGACGACAATGCCGCCCGCCGCCTTGAGCTGCTGGCCGTGGCGCGCATCCAGGCCCAAGAGCGTGACCGATGAAAGCATTGACGCTTCGGGCTACCCAGCGCCTGCAATTTCATAAGGGCTTCACCCTCGACGACGCCGTGCCGCTGGTGCCGTACTTCGCCGAACTGGGCATCAGCCACCTTTACGCCTCGCCATTGCTGAGCGCCCGCGCCGGTTCGATGCACGGCTATGACGTGGTCGATCCCACCACCGTCAATCCCGAGCTGGGCGGCGAACCGGCGCTGCGGCGATTGGTTGCGGCGTTGCGCGAACATGACATGGGGCTGATCCTCGATATCGTGTCCAACCATATGGCCGTCGGCGGTGCCGATAATCTGTGGTGGCTGGACTTGCTGGAATGGGGTCGCCTGAGTCCCTACAGCGAATTCTTCGACATTCAATGGCACTCGCCAGACCCGCTGCTCAAGGGCCAACTGCTGATGCCGTTCCTTGGCAGCGACTACGGCGAAGCCCTGCAGTCGGGTGCCCTGCCGCTGCGCTTCGACCCGCAGCACGGCAGCTTCTACGTCGAGCATTACGAACATCGCTTCCCGATCTGCCCGCGGGAATACGGCGAGCTGGTGCCCGTCAAGTCACTGGCCGATCGCTTCAGCAGCCTGGCCTACCAGCCGGACGCCTATCCCCAGGCCGCCGCGCTGAAACAGGAACTGATCGAGGCCGCCCGCGACCCCGAAACCCTGAAGGCCATCGAAGCGAACCTCGACCTCTACGACGCCCGCCAGCCCGAAGGTTTCGCCCGCCTGCACCACCTGCTGGAACAACAAAGCTATCGCCTGGCCAGCTGGCGCACGGCAGCGGACGATATCAACTGGCGGCGGTTCTTCGACGTCAACGAGCTGGGCGGCCTGCGGGTTGAACGCAGCGCGGTGTTCGAAGCGACCCACGGCAAGATCTTCCAGCTGATCAGCGAAGGCCTGATCGACGGCCTGCGCATCGACCACATCGACGGCCTCGCCGACCCGCGCGGTTACTGCCGCAAGCTGCGCCGCCGGGTGGACTCGCTGGCGAGTGGGCGGCACTTGCCGATCTTCGTCGAGAAGATCCTCGGCGAAGGCGAAACCTTGCGTGAAGACTGGCGCGTGGACGGCACCACCGGCTACGAATTCATGAACCAGCTGTCATTGCTGCAACATGACCCGAAGGGCTTCGAACCCCTGGCCGAGTTATGGACCCGCCACACCGAACGCCCGTCTTCATTTATCGAAGAAGCCTGGCTGGCCCGGCAGCAGATCCTCAACGGTTCCCTGGCCGGGGATTTTGAAAGTGTGGCCCAGGCCCTGCTGCAAGTGGCCCGGGACGATGTGATGAGCCGCGACCTGACCCTGGGTGCAATTCGCCGCGCGTTGCAGGAACTGATCGTGCATTTCCCGGTGTACCGCACCTACATCAGCGCCCGGGGCCGCAGCGAACTGGATGACGTGTTTTTCCTGCAAGCCCTGGCCGGTGCCCGCAGCACCTTGAGCGAAGGCGACTGGCCGGTGCTCGACTACCTGGAAAAATGGCTCGGCGGCCAACCCTGGCGCGACCGCCCCCTGGGCCGCAAACGCAAGATGCTCAAGCACGCCTGCGTACGCTTCCAGCAACTGACCTCGCCGGCGGCGGCCAAGGCCGTGGAAGACACTGCGTTCTACCGCTCGGGTGTGTTGTTGTCGCGCAATGACGTGGGTTTCAGCACCGAACAATTCAGCGCCCCGCTGGAAGACTTCCACGCGGTCAACCAGCAACGACTGCGCACCTTCCCCGACAACCTGCTGGCCACCGCCACCCACGACCACAAGCGCGGCGAAGATACCCGTGCGCGCCTGGCGGTGCTCAGCGAGGCCGCCGACTGGTATGCCGAGCAGGTGGAGCAATGGCGCCCCCTCGCCGCCCGCCTGCGCAGCGATGCCAACACGCCGTCCGCGGGTGACGAACTGATCCTCTATCAGGTGCTGCTGGGCAGTTGGCCGCTGGACCTGCACCGCGACGATACCGAGGGCCTGGCGGACTATCACCAGCGCCTGTGGCAGTGGCAGCAGAAAGCCCTGCGTGAAGCCAAGCTCAACAGCAGCTGGAGCGCACCCAACGAGTTGTACGAGCAAGGTGTCGAAGCGTTCCTGTCACGGCTGCTGCTGGAGGACGCCGGCAAGACCCTGCGCGATGCCATCGGCGAGGCCGCCCAGGCCATCGCCCCGGCCGGCGCGCTCAACGGGCTGGCGCAATCCTTGCTTCGCCTCACCGTGCCGGGCGTGCCGGACCTGTACCAGGGTGATGAGTTCTGGGACTTCACATTGGTGGACCCTGACAACCGCCGCCCGGTGGACTACCCCGCACGGCGACAGGGCCTGCACACGCCGCCGGACATCGGCGAGCTGATGTTCAACTGGCATGACGGGCGTATAAAACAGGCGTTGATCAGCCAGGTCCTGGGGTTGCGCAAGGCGCATCCGCAACTGTTTCGCCAGGGCACGTACGAGCCTCTGGAAGTGGTGGGCGAACACGCCGAGCGGGTGGTCGCTTTCTACCGCGAATACCAGGGCAAACAGCTGCTGGTGGTGGTGCCACGCTGGCCTCACCGGCTGCTTGAAAACGGTGTGTATCCCCTGATCAACGCGCAGATTTGGGGCGATACCCGGGTCCGATTACCGTTCGCCGCTCCAACCCAAAATTGGAAGGGACTTTTCCGAACAGGCGCAGTCACACCAAACAAGGAGCTCATGATCAGCGCTGCCCTGGGGGATTTCCCGGTCAATGTCTTTATCAATCCTGATGATCAAGAAAGCTGAAATTTTCTGTGAGGAGCATTGCGATGAGTACTGAAGACAAACGCATCCGCGAACTGGCACATCAGATCTGGGAATCTGAAGGTAAACCCCATGGCGAGGACGCACGACACTGGGAAATGGCGCGCAAACTGGCGGAAGCCGAAGCGCTGACGCCATCCAAGGCACCGAAGGCCGCCGCCAAGGCCAAGCCAAAAGCCAAGCCCGCAGCGGCAGCGCCCAAACCGGCAGCCAAGCCAAGCGCAGTGCCGGCGGCGAAGAAGCCTGCTGCGAAGAAGCCCAAGGCCCCCTGACCCAAAGATCCTCCTGCAGGTGCACCCGCACCGCAGGAGGCTATCCAACTACCGATATCTACCCGGCATCACGCCGGAATGGCCCCGTTCGGCCCGGAAAAACCCTTTTGCAGGAGCATTTCAATGAGCAAACCCAACAAGCCCAACTCGACGCCGGAAAACGAGCCGTCGCGGATTCGTGAAGGTTTGCCCTTCCCTCTCGGCGCGACCTGGGACGGTCTGGGGGTCAACTTTGCGCTGTTCTCGGCCAACGCCACCAAAGTCGAACTGTGCATCTTCGACGACAGCGGCGAAGTCGAGCTGGAGCGCATCGAACTGCCGGAATACACCGACGAAACCTTCCACGGCTACCTGCCCGACGCCCACCCCGGGCTGATCTACGGCTACCGCGTGTACGGTCCCTATGACCCGGCCAATGGTCATCGCTTCAACCACAACAAATTGCTGATCGACCCCTACGCCAAACAGCTGGTGGGCGAGCTCAAATGGTCCGAGGCCCTGTTTGGCTACACCATCGGCCATCCGGACGCCGACCTCAGTTTCGACGAACGCGACAGCGCGCCCTTCGTGCCCAAGTGCAAAGTCATCGACCCGGCCCACACCTGGGGCAACGACCAGCCAGTGCGCACGCCGTGGGATCGCACGATCATTTATGAAACCCACCTGCGCGGCATCACCATGCGCCACCCTTCGGTGCCTGAGGAAGTGCGCGGCACCTGCGCCGGGCTGATGGTCGACGATGTGCTCAAGCACATTCGCCAGTTGGGTGTGTCATCGGTCGAGTTGCTGCCGGTGCACGCCTTCGTCAACGACCAGCACCTGCTGCAAAAAGGCATGACCAACTACTGGGGCTACAACAGCATCGCCTTCTTCGCCCCGGACCCGCGCTACCTGGCCAGCGGCAAGATCGCCGAGTTCAAGGAAATGGTCGCGCACCTGCACGAAGCCAAGCTGGAAGTGATCCTGGACGTGGTCTACAACCACACCGCCGAAGGCAACGAGCAAGGCCCGACGCTGTCCATGCGCGGCATCGACAACGCCTCGTACTACCGCCTGATGCCCGATGACAAGCGCTTCTACATCAACGATTCCGGCACCGGCAACACCCTCGACCTGAGCCACCCGTGCGTGCTGCAAATGGTCACCGACTCGTTGCGCTACTGGGCGACCGAGATGCATGTCGACGGCTTCCGCTTCGACCTGGCAACCATCCTTGGCCGCTACCGCGACGGTTTCGACGAGCGCCACAGCTTCCTCGTGGCCTGCCGCCAGGACCCAGTGCTGCGCCAGGTGAAAATGATTGCCGAGCCGTGGGACTGTGGCCCCGGCGGCTATCAGGTCGGCGGTTTCCCGCCGGGCTGGGTGGAATGGAACGACCGTTTCCGCGACACCGTGCGCTCGTTCTGGAAAGGTGACGACGGCCAACTGGCCGACTTCGCCGGACGCATGACCGCCTCGGGCGAGATGTTCAACCAGCGCGGCCGCCGGCCGTACAGCTCGGTGAACTTCATCACCGCCCACGACGGTTTCACCCTGCACGACCTGGTGTCCTACAACGACAAACACAACGAAGCCAACGACGAGAACAACCAGGACGGCAGCAACAACAACCTGTCGTGGAACCACGGTGTCGAAGGCCCTACCGACGACCCGGAAATCAACGCGCTGCGCCTGCGCCAGATGCGCAATTTCTTCGCCACCCTGCTGCTGGCCCAGGGCACGCCAATGCTGGTAGCCGGTGACGAGTTCGCCCGGACCCAGCACGGCAACAACAACGCCTACTGCCAGGACAGTGAGATCGGCTGGATCAATTGGGAACTGGATGAAGACGGCAAGGCCCTGCTCAAGTTCGTCAAGCGCCTGATCAAGTTGCGCCTGGCGTACCCGATCCTGCGTCGCGGGCGCTTCCTGGTGGGCGACTACAACGAAGATATCGGGGTCAAGGATGTCACCTGGCTCGCGCCGAGCGGCGATGAAATGACCATCGAGCAATGGCAGGACAGCCATGGCCGTTGCCTGGGCATGCTGATGGATGGCCGCGCCCAGGAAACCGGGATTCGCCGCCCGGGGGCCGATGCCACGTTGTTGCTGGTGGTCAATGCCCACCACGACATGGTCAATTTCCGCCTGCCACCGGTGCCGGATGGCGGCTTCTGGACCTGCATGCTCGACACCAACCAGCCGGCAGTGCGTGGCCAGGAACGCTTCGATTTCGATCACGAATATGCGGTCACCGGGCGTTCGCTGCTGCTGTTTGAACTGCAGCATGAGGACGAGGTGTGACATGGCCTTGCATGAGTTTCTTCGCGGCTACCGGGATTACCCGGACACCCAGGCCCTTGGCGCTGCGCTGAGGGCATTGGTGGAGGAAGGCCTGGATCAGTTGCCCTTGCCGGGCAGCGGGCAAACGTTGGAACGCTTCAGCCGGCTGGCGCAAGTCGCCGGCCATGACCTGCGGTTGTGCAAGTTGTTTGAAGGCCACACTGACGCCCTGGCGATCATCGCTGAACTCGACAGCCCCTTGCCGCCGGTTGGCAGCACGTGGGGCATGTGGGCGGCCGAGCCGCCCACCGCCAAGGTGCGGATCCGGCGTGACGGCCAACGTGTGCGGCTGGAGGGCCGCAAGGCCTGGTGCTCGGGCGCGGCGGTGGTCAGCCACGGGTTGCTCACGGCGTGGGATGAAGAGGATCGCCAGCAACTGGTTGCAGTGCAAATGCACCAGCCCGGCGTAACCGTCACCGATGAGGGCTGGGCCGCCGTGGGCATGGCCGCTACGGGCAGTGTTGAAGTGCTTTTCCAGGACACCGTTGGCCTGGCCATCGGCAAGCCTGGGGACTATTTGGCGCGCCCGGGCTTCTGGCAAGGCGGCATCGGCATCGCCGCCTGCTGGTACGGCGCGGCACAACGCCTGGCGGAGGCCTTGCGCGAGCAGTGCGCAAAACGCCCGGAGCCCCACGCCCTGGCGCACCTTGGCAGCGTCGACAGTGCCTTGCACAGCGCGGCCTGTGTGCTGCGCGACAGCGCCACCCATATCGACCGGCAGCCCAAGGCAGATGCCCGGCTGTTGGCACAACAGGCACGGGCCTGTATCGAAGAAACCGTCGACCAGGTGATTCACCATGTCGGCCGAGCACTGGGCGCCGGGCCGTATTGCAAGGACCCGCATTTTGCTCAGTTGATGGCCGACTTGCCGGTGTACCTGCGGCAAAGTCATGCCGAGCGCGACCTGGCCGCCCTTGGTCAACAAGTCGCCGATGAGCGCCCAGGGAGATGGGAACTATGAAGATCAATCCAATCGTCGGCCAGGGCACGCCCTTGCATGTGTGGCAAAGCTCGTCGCGACTGGCCGAGCTGCCTTGCGTAGACATTGCCGAACTGGTGCCTGAAGGCAGCCGCGCCGTGATCATCGCGCCACACCCGGATGACGAAGTCCTGGGCTGCGGCGGCCTGTTGCAAGGCCTTGCCGCGCTGGATCGCCCTATCCTGCTGATCTCCGTCACCGACGGCAGCGCCAGTCATCCCGGCTCGCGCCGCTGGCCGGTGGAACGCCTGAGCGTGGTGCGGCCGCAAGAGTCGGCGCAGGCCCTGCACCGGCTGGGATTGCCGTTGCACAGCCTGAAATGGTTGCGGGCCGGGTTCAGCGACAGCCAGGTCGCCGCAGGTGAAGAAGACCTGAGCCGCTTCATCGAGCGTTACCTCAAGCCCGGCGACGTGGTCTTCACCACCTGGCGCGAAGACGGCCATTGCGACCACGAGGCTGTGGGCCGTGCCAGTGCCAAGGCGACCCGGGCGGTGGGCGCAGCAACCTTGCTGGAGTTGCCCGTTTGGACCTGGCATTGGGCAACCCCGGAAGACAGCCAGGTGCCCTGGGATCGCGCTCGTAAAATTCTCCTGACACCTGAAGCCGTGGCCCGTAAACGGCACGCCATCCATGCCTTCGCCAGCCAGTTGGAAGGCGACCCGCAGATCGGCCTGCCGCCGGTGCTCGCGCCCTATGTGCTGGAGCGCCTGCTGCAACCTTTTGAAGTGGTGTTCGTATGAGTGTCGCCACGCCCTATTTCGACGAGCTGTTTGCCGGCAACGACGATCCTTGGGCCTTTCGGCAACGCTGGTACGAGCGGCGCAAGCGGGCCCTGACCCTGGCACTGTTGACCCGGCCCCGCTACGCCTCGATTTTCGAGCCTGGCTGCGCCAACGGTGAGCTGAGCTTCGAACTGGCCCCACGCTGTGACCGCCTGCTGTGCTGTGACACGGCGCAAGCGGCGGTCAGCCTGGCACAGGCGCGACTGCGCGGCTTCAGCCACGCCACCGTGCGGCAGAGCCGGCTGCCGGAGCAATGGCCCAGCGAGACCTTCGAGCTGATCGTGCTCAGCGAGCTGTGTTACTACCTGGACCCGAAGGACTTCGATGGGCTGATCGATCGCGCCCTCGCCTGCCTGACGCCTGACGGACAAATCCTCGCCTGCCATTGGCGCCCGCCCATCGACGGTTGCCCGCAGACCGCCGAACAGGTGCACGCGCGCCTCGCCCAGCGACTCGACATGCCACACCTGGTGCAGCATCACGAAAGCGATTTTCTACTGGACCTGTGGAGCCGGGACGGCACTACGGTCGCCACCCTGGAGGGACTGCGATGATCGGCATCCTGATACCCGTGCATAACGAAGAAAAACTGCTGCCTGAATGCCTGAAAGCTGCAATGGTCGCGGCCAGTCATCCAGGCCTGCTGGGTGAAGAGGTGCAGATTCTGGCGGTGCTCGACAGTTGCAGCGATCGCAGCGCGATGATCGCCCGCGAATACCAGGTACAAACCCTGGAAGTGCAGGCGCGTAACGTGGGCCACGTGCGCGGCGTAGGTGCGCGGCACTTGCTCAACAACGGCGCGCGCTGGATTTCCTGCACCGACGCCGACAGCCGTGTGGCCCCCGACTGGCTGGTGGCGCAACTGGCCCTAGGCGTGGATGCGGTGTGCGGCACGGTGACGGTGGACGCCTGGAGCGAGGGCTTCGACCCGGCGGCGCAGATCCGCTATCACCAGGCCTACACCGCCCGGGACGGGCATCGGCATATCCACGGCGCCAACCTGGGCGTCAGTGCCGGCGCCTACGTGCGGGCCGGCGGTTTCGAGCCCCTGCCCTGCCATGAAGACGTGGAGCTGGTGCGCCAGTTGGAGCGCTGCGGGGCTTCCATTGCCTGGAGCCACTCGCCCCAGGTGATTACCAGTGCCCGCCTGGATTGTCGCGCCCAGGGCGGCTTCGGTGATTACCTGAAGAGCCTGATGCAGGCCTCCTGAAAAAATTGCGACACCCGGCGGTGTTAAAGCGGCGATTCATAACTATCATCACTGTTCCTTGCACGGCAATCCAGGGTTGGAACGCCGTCGCGCCGCGAGCGTGCAGTACCTGACGCTCGCATACCACAAGAGCCGTCCCGTCAACGGGGTACGGCCTGCACCACCGATAAACAAGGAAGTGACACCCATGAAGCCTGCACTGTTAAGTGACAACCGCCGGGGCCCCGCGCAAATCTGGAACAGCGCCCCGCAACTCGCGCAAATCCCTGCCATCAACCCCGCAACCCTGGTGCCCAAGGGCGCCCGCGTGGTGATCATCGCCCCGCATCCCGGCGATGAAGTGATCGCCTGCGGCGGTCTGCTGCAATTGCTCAGCACCCTTGAATACTCCCTGCAACTGATCTCCATCACCGACGGCAGCGCCAGCCATCCGGGGTCTGCCGTGTGGCCGGCCAAACGCTTAAGCGTGGTGCGGCCCCAGGAAAGTGTCGAAGCCCTGCGCCGCCTGGGCGTGCCCCTGCACAGCCTGAAATGGATCCGCGGCGGTTTCGCCGACAACGCCCTGGCCGCGCGGGAACAGCAAATGAGCCAGTTCATTGCGCGCTACCTGCAACCCGGCGACGTGGTGTTCACCACCTGGCGCAACGACGGCAATGACGACCACGACGCCGTCGGCCGTGCCGCTGCCAAAGCCTGCGCAGTCAAGGGCGTGCGCTTGCACGAACTGCCGATCTGGGCGTGGCACTGGCCGCTTCGGGAAACCGCCGCCATCCCCTGGCAGCGCGCGCGCAAGGTGCGGCTCGACACCTGGAGCGTCGCCCGCAAGCTGCACGCCGCCCACGCCTATGCCAGCCAACTGGCAGGCGACCCGGAAATCGGCCTGGCGCCGATCCTGGCGCAGGTGCTGCTGGAGCGCATGCGCGAGCCCTATGAGATTGTATTTTTGTAGGCGCACCCACTCGTCTATACCTGTAACTTCTGACAGTAGCGAACGCTCTCTCTGTGTGGCTAGCTTGGAACACCGGCTTGCAGGGAGGGCGAATCATGAGCACGCGGTTTTCATCAGTGACGTATCTGAGCGTCTGCAGCGTGACGACGCTGTTGCTCAATTGGCCTCTCCCCGCGCAGGCCGCCTGTACGTTGGTCATAACCGCAGGCAACGACACCACCCTGTGCAGCGATGGCAGTGCTGGCGCGCTGACGGATTTACAAGGAAGCAACGTCCTGGAGTTCCCCGTCGGCGGCACCGGCATCATCGTCGGTAACGTGACTTATGGCGCGGGAGATGATCGGGTCACGATGGATTCCGGCGCGATCAACGGTGCGATCAATCAAGGTGACGGAAGAAATATTTTCCAGCTGTTCAATGGCAATATCTCCGGCACGGTGACGCAAGGCGCGGGCGGTGATATTGCGCAAATCAGCGGCGGCAGCTCCGGTGCAATCTCCCAGGGTGACGGGGTAGACCAGTACTTCCAGAGCGGTGGCACCGTCGCCTCACTGGCTCAGGGCGACGGCCGTGACGAGTTCACCATGAGCAGTGGCAGGATTGTCGGCGCCTTTGAAGATGGAGATGTAGCGCTGATGACCGGTGGCAGCATCGGGCGGGTCGACATGAAGCTCGACAACAACCTGTTTGACCTGCGGGGTGGAGCGATCATCGGCAACCTCGTTACTGGCTTCGGAAACGACACCATCCTGGTTTCCGGAGGAACGGTTGGTGGCAACATCAGCGTCAGCGGCGGCGACGACATCATCAACGTCAGCGGAGGGGAAGTAGGTGGGCAGATCCTCGCCAGCTTTGGCAACGATGAGTTCACTTGGGAAGGCGGCGGTCTGATCCATAAGGAAATCCTCATGGGTGATGGCGCTGACAGGGGTTTCCTGCTCAACCTGACCGAAACCACCCTGGCTTCCACTCCGCTTCTGGATGGTGGTTTGGGTAACGACACCCTGACCTTCGACAACACCCGATCCGCCACGCCAACCCGCTATGTCAACTGGGAAACCGTCAACCTGGACAACAATTCGCGCCTGACCCTGGGCGGCGACTTCAAGCTCGGTGACAGCGCTACGGCCACCGGTACCCTGAATATTTTTGGCAGCGCCGCCCTGCAGGTAACACAGGGCAGCATCAGCCCCTTCACGGCCGGGCAACCAGCCAACCTGAACAACGGCGGCCTGATCGACATGACCACCGGCAGTTCCAGCGCCACCGACAGCCTGACGGTCAACGGCAACTACACCGGCAATGGTGGCGAACTGGCGCTGCAATCGGTACTCGGCGCCGACGGCTCGGCCAGTGACAAGCTGGTAGTCAGCCAGGGCACGCTGCAAGGCGGCACCACCATCACCGTCACCAACCTTGCCGGCCCCGGCACCATGACGCTGCAGAACGGCATCCAGGTGGTTGAAGCGCTTAACGGTGCCACGAGCAGCGACCTGGCGTTTACCCTGCGCGGTGGATCCGTTTCCGCAGGCGCCTATGAGTACTACCTGTTCAAAGGAGGCGTAACGCCGGGCACCGGGCAAAACTGGTTCCTGCGGTCCTCGGTGGTGGCGCCGCCGCTGCCCAACCCTGAGGATCCTGACGACCCAGTGGGCATTCTCCCCCCCGTCCCCGCCGACGGCACGCCGGACCTCCCGGGGATTTTCCCGGGAGAAGAACCCATACCCATCTATCGCCCGGAAGTCCCGGTGTATGCCGTGTTGTTTCCCGCCGTGCAGCAGATGGTCCAGGGCATGCTGGGCACCTACCACGAACGCACGGGCGATCAAAGCCTGCAACGTCAACCTGGCGCTTTAGCGGCCGGTTGGGGCCGGGTGTATGGCAGCAGCACGCGGCAATCATTCGCCGGCACCGTCAGCCCGTCGCTGGACAGCTCCCTGTCCGGTTTCCAGGTTGGCACTGACCTGTATGCCTGGACCAACGACGCTGGCCTGACCCAACGCTTCGGCTTCTTTGTCGGCCACAGCCGCCTGACCGGCAATGTGGCGGGTTTCAATGGCGGTTTTCAGGGCAAGGACGCCGGCAACACCACCCTGCGCGGTGACAGCCTGGGCGCGTATTGGACGCTCATCGGCGCCAACCGCGCCTATATCGATGTCGTGCTGATGGGCACGCGGTTCGATGGCCACAGTGAATCCGACCGGGGCGTCAAACTCCCAACCAAGGGCCACAACGTGCTGGGGTCTGTGGAGGTGGGAATGCCGTTTGCGGTGTCGGAACAGTGGGAGGTTGAGCCGCAGGCCCAGGTGATTGTCGATAGAAGCTATGTGGACAGCCAGAACGACGGAATCTCGGATGTCTCATTCCGCGCCGACACTAACGTCGTGACCCGTCTCGGTGTCCGCCTCAAGGGCAGCTACAGCGTGAGCGGCATGCCCCTGCTGCCTTATGTGCGTACCAACGTGTGGCACGCCAGCGCCGGGAATAACACCGTCACGTTCAATAACAGCACGGACATCAACACCGAACAGAAGTCCACCACGCTGGACGTCAGCACCGGGGCAACGCTGCAGGTATCGAGTACGGTCAGTGTGTATGGCGAGGTGGGGTACAACAGCAATCTGGACAGTAATCAGCTGAATGGGCGAAAAGGCACGATTGGCATAAGGGTCGACTTCTAAGCCACAACACATCCCCACTGTGGGAGCGGGCTTGCTCGCGAATGCAGTGTGTCAGCCAAAAAATCTGGCACTGGTACTGCGCATTCGCGAGCAAGCCCGCTCCCACATGGGGTCTTCATCGTCTGGAAGTCAGGCGTCCGGTCGCAGGATCAGCACGCCCAATGGCGGCAGGTTCAACGACAGCGACAACGGCTGCCCATGCCTGGGCTCCTCCTCCGTAAACGCCCCGCCACCGTTGCCGAAGTTGGAACCGGCATAGGTGTCGGCATCGCTGTTGATCACCTCGCTCCAGCGCCCGGCAAACGGCACGCCGACCTTGTAGGCCTCACGCGGCACCGGCGTGAAGTTGGCCACCACCAGCACCGGCCTGCCATCCTTGCTCCAGCGCAACCAGGCGTAGACGCTGTTGATCGCGTCATCCCCAATCAACCACTGGAAGCCCTGTGGTGCGTCGTCCTGGTCATGCAGCGCCGGCTCTTCGCGGTACAGACGGTTGAGGTCGCCCACCAGTTTCTGCACGCCCCGGTGTTCGGGGTATTGCAGCAGGTACCAGTCCAGTTGCTGATCGTGGTTCCACTCGCGCCATTGGCCGAACTCGCAGCCCATGAACAGCAGCTTCTTGCCCGGGTGCATCCACATGAAGCTCAGGTACGCCCGCAGGTTGGCAAATTTCTGCCAGCGGTCGCCGGGCATCTTGTCGATCAACGAGTGTTTGCCGTGCACCACTTCATCGTGGGAAATCGGCAGGATAAAACGCTCGGACCAGGCATACACCAGGCCGAAACTCAGCTCGTTGTGGTGATGGGCACGGTACACCGGGTCCTGCTGGATGTAGTGCAGCGAATCGTGCATCCAGCCCATGTTCCACTTGTAGTTGAAGCCCAGGCCGCCCTGTTGGGTCGGCTGGCTTACGCCCGGCCATGCGGTGGACTCCTCGGCGATCACCAGCGCGCCGGGAGCCTCAAGGGCAACGACATCGTTGAGGTGGCGCAGGAAGTCGATGGCCTCGAGGTTTTCCCGCCCGCCGTGGCGGTTGGGTACCCATTCACCGGCCTTGCGCGAATAGTCGCGGTACAGCATCGAGGCCACCGCATCCACCCGCAGGCCATCGATATGGAAATGCTTGAGCCAGTGCAACGCCGACGCCAGCATGAAGCCGTGGACTTCGGTGCGGCCGAGGTTGTAGATCAGGGTGTCCCAATCCTGGTGGAAGCCTTCCAGCGGGTTGGCGTATTCGTACAGCGCGGTGCCGTCGAATTGCGCCAGGCCGTGGGTGTCGGTGGGGAAATGCGCCGGCACCCAATCCAGGATCACGCCGATGTCGGCCTGATGGCAGGCGTTGACGAAAAACGCGAAATCCTCCGGCGAGCCGAAACGTGCCGTCGGGGCAAATTGCGACAGCGCCTGATAACCCCATGAGCCGCCGAACGGGTGCTCCATGATCGGCATCAGTTCGATATGGGTGAAGCCCAACTGCTGTACATAAGGGATCAACCGCTCGGTCAGCTCGCGCCAACTGTACTGGCGGGACACCTCGCCGACTTCATCCAGCTCGCACTGCCAGGAACCGGCATGCAACTCGTAGATCGACAAGGGTGCGCTAGGCTTTTGTCGCTCGCTGCGCGATTGCATCCAGTCGTGGTCCTGCCAGTCGACCTGCAGCGGCGAAGCGACCTTGGACGCAGTATCCGGCGGCAACTGCGTGGCCAGGGCCATGGGGTCGGCCTTGAGCGGCAGAATCCCGTGGGCACCGAGGATTTCATACTTGTAGGCCGCGCCGGGTTGCAGGCGCGGGATGAAAATCTCCCACACCCCGGACGGATGGCGCAGGCGCATCGGATGACGGCGCCCGTCCCAGATATTGAAGTCGCCCACCACCGAGACCCGGCGGGCATTCGGTGCCCATACCGCAAAACGCACGCCCTGGACGCCGTCGACGCTGGTCACTTGCGCCCCGAGGCAACTGCTCAGGTCGCGGTGATTGCCTTCGGCAAACAGGTACAGGTCCATCTCCCCCAGCAGCAGTTGCTGGAAGCTGTAAGGGTCTTCGGTGATCTGTTCGCCACCGGCCCACTGGATCTTCAGCAAGTACGCCTGACGGCTGCCGAAATGCCCGACAAACAAGCCCGGCACCTGGGTCGCATCGAGGCTGCCGATGTGCTCGCCGCTGTCGCGGGCCAGGACCTGGACACTCAGCGCTTCCGGCAGGAAGGCGCGAATGAACTGGCCGCCCTGCTCGTCGTCATGGGGACCCAGGATCGAGAAAGGATCATGGTGCTCGGCCCGCACCAGGGCTTCGATATCAGCAGGTTTGGGCATCACACTCAACTTTTCCTGCAGCGGTTCTTTGCTTGTAAAACTCATGACGTCTCCCCACCGCGTGCAGTTTTCGATATTGGTTTCAACCCGCTGAGCAGCCCGTGCAAACCTTGCAACGGCACCGGCAACCAGCTCGGGCGATTCTCTGCTTCGTAGGCCACTTCGTACGCGGCCTTCTCCAGGCTGAACAACGCCAGCGCTGCGTCCTGGCCTTTGGCATCCTGCCAGTCATGGGCCAGTGTAGTCGTGGCAGCGTGATAGGCCTGGATAAATGCCTGCCTGGCCTCATGCAAGTAGCGATCCGCCACACGTTGTCGGGACGCATTGGCCTCGGGCGACTGGTCGACGCCCTGCACATTCACCGCCATGGCCGCCGCGTAATCAAACGAGCGCAGCACCCCGCTCACATCCTTGTACGGGCTGTGTTTGCCACGACGTTCAGGCAGCGGCCGCGCCGGTTCGCCCTCGAAGTCGATGAGGTAGGCATCGCCCTTGACCACCAGTACCTGGCCCAGGTGCAGGTCGCCGTGCACGCGAATGCGCAACCCGCCCACCGTGGCTTTCGCCAGGTCCTGAACGTGACTGGCGATGGCCTTTTTCTGCTCCAGTAAAGCACTGACCAACGCCTGATCGGCAGGGTTCAACTTGGTTTGATGCTGTTTGAGCAACTGCAAGGCGTGGTCGATTTGTGCGCCTACGTGCCTGGCCCAGCCCTGGCTGTCCTTGAGGGTTGTGACCTCGGGCTTGAACGCCTTGTTAGTGGTGGGCGCCGCCAGCACCTGGTGCATCTCGCCCAGGCGCTGGCCGAGCAGGCCGGCGAAATCCGCCAGCTCGCCAAGGGCGTTGTAGTGCTGTTCCTGCTCGGACATGGCTTCGGCCAGCTCGTCGCGAATCGCTCGCTCCAGGTTATTCTGGGTCCAGCCCCACGCGTCGCCCTGGTTGCTCAGGTAACCCTGGGCGATCATCAGCAGGTTGTCCTGGCCATCGGCGTCGTGGCGGATCACCGAGCCCAGCAGCGGCGAGATATGCTCGTAGCCGGCTTCGGTCAGGTAGGCGCCCATTTCCAGCTCGGGGTGAACCCCGGCGCTGACTTTTCGGATCAGCTTGAGCACCAGGCTGCCGCCCACCACCACGGAACTGTTGGACTGCTCCGCCGCGAGGTAGCGCACTTCCGACTCGTCGTTCAATTCCAGCTCGGCCAGTTGCGCCGTGGGCTCGAAGCGAATCTCGCCATCGGTGGAGTCGAGGACGGTTTTGGCCTGCAGGCCTTGGATCACGCCGCGGATATAAGTGTCGAGGCTGAAGGCATCGGTCACCAAACCTACCTGACGCACTCGCCGTACACGGGCAAGCGCGAGTTGTTGCGGCAAGGCGCTGGTGAACTGGTCTTCGCCAAGGAAGCCGAACGGTAGTTGATAGCGGCTGACCTGGCCGGCGCTGGTGACTTCGATTTCACTGAGCAGCACCGGATGCTGCGGGTCGCCGAAGCGCACGCCATAAGCGATGTGCACGCTGTCGATTGCCGTATCCTTGCTGGCAAACCAGCGGCGCTTGGGCAGCCACGCCGGCAACGCATTCTGTTCCAGGGTGGTGCGGCACGGTGCTTCGAGCAATTCTTCCATGCGTTTCTTCAGCACCAGGGTGGTGAAGTCCGGGATGCTTTGTGCCGGTTCCACGTGCCAGCTTGGCATCTGGTTTTCCGCAGCTAGCACGAACCAGTAGAAGCCATACGGCGCCAGGGTCAGCAGGAAATTCAGCTGGCCAATCGGTGGGAAGGCATTGCCACCGAGCATCTCCACCGGAACCATGCCGGCAAACGCCGAGAGGTCCAGTTCTGCGGCCTGGGCACTGCGGGACACGTTGGCCACGCACAGGATGATTTCATTCTTGCCATCGGCGCCTGCGTATTCGCGGGTATACGCCAGGATGCGGCGGTTGCTGGGCGAGAGCATTTTCAGGCTGCCGCGACCGAACGCCTTGGACTGTTTACGCACCGCGAGCATGCGCCGCGTCCAGTTCAGCAAGGAGTGCGGGTCCTGGGTCTGGGTTTCGACGTTGACCGACTGGTAGCCGTATTGCGGGTCCATGATCGGCGGCAATACCAGGCTGGCCGGGTCGGCGCGGGAGAAGCCGCCGTTGCGGTCGATGGACCATTGCATCGGCGTACGCACGCCGTCGCGGTCACCGAGGTAGATGTTGTCGCCCATGCCGATTTCATCGCCGTAATACAGGGTCGGCGTGCCCGGCATCGACAGCAGCAGGCTGTTGAGCAGCTCGATGCGTCGGCGGTCGCGTTCCATCAGCGGCGCCAGGCGGCGGCGAATCCCCAGGTTGATACGTGCACGGCGGTCGGCAGCGTAATAGTTCCAGAGGTAGTCGCGCTCTTTGTCGGTGACCATTTCCAGGGTCAGTTCATCGTGGTTGCGCAGGAAGATTGCCCATTGGCAATTGGCCGGGATCTCCGGGGTCTGGCGCAGGATATCGGTGATCGGGAAACGGTCTTCCTGGGCCAGCGCCATGTACATGCGCGGCATCAGCGGGAAGTGGAACGCCATGTGGCACTCGTCGCCGTCGTCGCCCTTTTTGTCCCCGAAGTACAGCTGGGTGTCTTCCGGCCATTGGTTGGCTTCGGCCAGGAGCATGCGGTCGGGGTAGTTGGCGTCGATCTCGGCGCGGATCTGCTTGAGCACGTCGTGGGTTTCGGGGAGGTTTTCGTTGTTGGTGCCGTCGCGCTCGATCAGGTACGGAATGGCGTCCAGGCGCAGGCCGTCGATGCCCATGTCGAGCCAGTAGCGCATCACCGACAGGACGGCTTTCATGACCTGCGGGTTATCGAAGTTGAGGTCCGGCTGGTGGGAGTAAAAGCGGTGCCAGAAGTATTGGCCGGCGACCGGGTCCCAGGTCCAGTTGGACTTTTCGGTGTCGAGGAAAATGATCCGGGTGCCGTCGTATTTCTGATCGTCATCGGACCATACGTAGAAATCCCGCGCCGCCGAGCCGGGCTTGGCCTTGCGGGCGCGCTGGAACCATGGGTGCTGGTCGGAGGTGTGGTTGATCACCAGCTCGGTGATCACCCGCAGCCCGCGTTTATGGGCTTCGGCGATAAAGCGCTTGGCATCGGCCATGGTCCCGTAGTCGCTGTGCACGCCGCGGTATTCGGCGATGTCGTAGCCATCGTCACGGCGTGGCGAGGGGTAGAACGGTAGTAGCCAGATGGTGTTCACACCAAGGTCGGCGATGTAGTCGAGCTTGGCGATCAGCCCGGGAAAATCACCGATGCCGTCGTTGTTGGAGTCGAAATACGATTTGACGTGAACCTGATAAATCACCGCGTCTTTGTACCAGAGCGGATCTTTGATAAAGGTGGCAGCCTTGGGTTTCTTCGCCATTGGAAACTCCTGGAAAATTCGTGAGGGCCGCTGATCGTTCCCACGCTCTGCGTGGGAATGCCTGTTGCGACGCTCCGCGTCACGCTTGGGGGACGCAGAGCGTCCGGGGCTGCATTCCCACGCGGAGCGTGGGAACGATCTCAATCGGTGTCGATTCAGGAAACGGTAATGCGCCAGATGCCAAACGGCTGATGCCACGGTTCGATGCGCATCCACTGGGTCTTGCCGTACCACGTCCAGCGGTGGCCGGTCATCAGGTCTTCGCCCTGGGTCTGGGCATCGTCCGGCAAGCCCAGCTCCCACAGCGGCAACTCGAAATTGGCCTCCTGGGCGTTGAACGGGTCGAGACTCACGGCCACCAGGATAAAGTTGCTGCCATCCTCGCTGCGTTTGCCGAAGTACAGGATGTTGTCGTTCCACGCGTTGTAGAGTTTGAGCCCCAGGTGCGTCTGCAAGGCCGGGTTCTGCCGGCGGATGCGGTTGAGCTGGGCGATCTCGGCAATGATGTTGCCCGGCGCCGTGAAGTCTCGTGGGCGGATCTCGTATTTCTCCGAGTCCAGGTACTCTTCCTTGCCCGGCACCGGGGCCGCTTCGCACAGTTCAAAACCCGAGTACATGCCCCACAGGCCTGAGCCCATGGTGGCCAACGCGGCGCGGATCAAGAAGCCGGCGCGGCCGGATTCATGCAGGAAGCCGGGGTTGATGTCCGGGGTGTTGACGAAGAAGTTCGGCCGGAAGCACTCGCGCCACGGCGACTCGTTCAGTTCGCTCAGGTACTCGCTCAACTCGGCCTTGGTGTTGCGCCAGGTGAAGTAGGTGTAGCTCTGGGAGTAACCAACCTTGCCCAGGCGCGCCATCATCGCAGGGGTGGTGAAGGCTTCGGCGAGGAAGATCACTTCGGGGTATTTAGAACGCACATCGCTGATCAGCCATTGCCAGAACGGCAGCGGCTTGGTGTGGGGGTTGTCGACGCGAAAGGTCTTCACGCCCTCTTCCACCCAACCGACCACGATGTCGCGCAACTCGACCCACAGGCTGGGAATCGCGTCGGCCGCATAGAAGTCGACGTTGACGATGTCCTGGTATTTCTTCGGCGGGTTCTCGGCGTATTTGATCGTGCCGTCGGGCCGCCAGTTGAACCAGCCCGGATGCTGTTTGAGCCACGGGTGGTCCTGGGAGCACTGGATGGCAAAATCCAGGGCGATTTCAAGGCCATGGTCGGCGGCGGCCTTGACCAGGTTGCGGAAATCTTCACGGGTGCCCAACTGCGAATGGATCGCCTCGTGGCCGCCCTCTTCGCTGCCGATGGCATACGGGCTGCCCGGGTCGTCCGGCCCGGCGGTCAGGGAATTGTTCTTGCCCTTGCGGTGGCTGCGACCGATCGGATGGATCGGCGGGAAGTACAGCACGTCAAAGCCCATGTCGTGGATCATCGACAGCCGTGAGTGCACATCGTTGAATGTGCCATGGCGCGCGGGATCGTCGGTGATCGAGCGGGGAAACAACTCGTACCAGCTGGCAAATTGCGCAGCCTCGCGCTCTACATCAATCGGGTACACCGGGCTGATGCTCAAATAGGCGCGGTGATCGGCCTGGGTCATCAGGTGTGCACTGTCTTCGTGCAGGAACAACGCGACCTGCTCGGTTTCCAGCAAACCGGAGAGTTCGTGGTGCAGCAACATCAAGCGGTCACGCAGCTCATTGTCACTGCGCTCGGCGGCTTGCAGGACCTGGCTGCGACCTTCCTGCAACTCCAGGCTGACCGGCACCCCGGCCTCGTGTTTCTTGCTCAGTTCGTAGCGAAAGCTGGCAAACGTGTCGATCCAGGCTTCGATGCAATACTCATGCGGGCCCTGGGCGGTCACGGTGAATGCGCCTTCCCAGCCGTTGTTGCCGACATCGGTCATCACCACGCTGTGCCAGCTTTCTTCACTGCGCGGGCGCCAGCGGATCATCACCGCAAGCTTGTCGTGGCCATCAGCGAACACCTTGCTGGCAACCTGCACGCGCTGGCCAACCACAGCCTTGACGGCGAACTCGCCGCCATCGATCACCGGGGTCGTGCTTTCAATCGCGATCCTTGGCAGCAACAGTGCCTGGGACAGCGGTAATGTGGAGGTTGAATCGTCTTGAGTCAGTGTTTCAGCAGTCATCGAGCATCTCCCCTTAACGCCCAGTGGACGCTCTTGTGCTTGATTCAAATTCTGAAACGACGCCACTCTCCCTGAGCAGGGCCGTCTAGGTTCCGAGCATGCCGACGAGTGAAAAGTTCAGGCGGATATCCCGCCATCGGGCGGGGAATCAAATCCACCACGCGATTGTCCACCGATAGAGCAAAGCACAAAGGAGGCCACACCGATGAATATCCCTATTCCGGCTGAAACGCCTGATCCCAATATAGATAAGCCCACATTACCGCCGACCGAACCCGACCCGGTTCCCGAGCAGGAACCGCCAGGCACACAGCCACCACCGGTGGAGGAACCACCGACGACGATGCCGCCGGTGATTGTCTGAAGAGACCGATCACAGGAAGTAAAAAGCGGAAGCTTCAGGCTTCCGCGTTTACTTGAATCTATAAGGTGCAACTTCATTCACAAAAAATTATAAAGAACTGTCAAAACCGACAGTATCAGCCGAGACGAACGCCGCCCATGATCAAAGTGCGCGACGCGCGAACAACAGAACAATAAAACCTCTCGGAGAAACCTCATGAAAAGAACAGCCGCCTACCTGCTGCTTTCCCTTTGCACCTTGACCGCCTGCACCACCGAACCCTCCGGCCCGCTCGATACGGAAATCGCAAGCAAATTAAACAACCGCTACCAGGACACCGCTGCTCAGTGTGCCGAAGGCGTGGCCCTGTATCACTGCAATGGGGTGCTTATTCGCGTCACTGACAGCCTCATAGCATCGCCCGGCGAGCTTGAGCGCAATGCCGCCGCATTCTCTTACCTGCGAGCCGACCTGGGTATCAGGAAGCTGTTTGCACGGGACGCTGGCGTAATAATGTCGGCATTGCCCTCCACCGCAGCGGGCCCAATCAGCGTGCGCTGCTCTTTTCCCACCAATGGTGCGACAGGTGACCGCCCGGATGGATGCGGCGAAACTTCCAGGGAGCTGCCAGGCTACCAGCGTGAATGGAGCCGGCACTGCGATGAGCAAGGCGTGGTGGATGGCCCCACCTGGCTGGCCCACTTCAACAAAGTCAAACCGGCTTATTTTTTTATGTGTGCGTTTCGTGGATCGGCGCAGCAGTTTTCTCTAAGCATCACTGTCAGAAAACTGATGCCGGCAAACTATATTGAAGATTGGAATGAAGTCGTCACCTCAGCCTGGACAGTGTCCGAGATTGATAAAGTCCCCTTCCAGGCTTTCTTCTATAACGCTGCCAACTTGCCAGGAAGAGATGCGGCCAAGAAACTTCAGCGCGAGTATTACGGCTATACGCAGCGCCTGCTTCCGGTGGTTCGTGTTGACTTGCTCGCTCAAGACCAACGCATATTCGCGTATCACAAAGAAGATCAAATCACCATTCCGGTACAGTGATCAATACAGCAGGAGCGTGAAGTTGCACACGCCTCGATATCACGCTGTCAGCCCATTCACGCGCGACCTGATGAAAAATACGGCGACTAATTCTTTTCCAATAGCCTGACGATTCTTGGCATCACACTGAACACCGCCAAAGCCAACAACGTGCTGAGTACCGCCGTGGATTCCCGCCCCATTCCCGCCGCCACCCCAATGGCGGCGGTCATCCACAAGCCGGCGGCGGTGGTCAGCCCTTTGACGTGCTGACCCTCTTCGTCTTCCTTGCCCTTGAGGATGGTGCCAGCACCAAGAAAGCCGATACCCGCTATCACGCCCTGCAGCACACGGCTCATGGCGTCTGCCTGGGAGCCGGACATGCTCGGCACCAACACGAACAGCGCGGCGCCCAGGGCCACGAGCATGTGGGTGCGTACCCCGGCGGCCTTGCCTTTCTGTTCGCGCTCGTAACCCAGGATCCCGCCCAATATCGCCGCAATCAGCAGCCGAATGGTGATTTGCGTGAGTTGCCGGGCATCGCCGATATCGGCAAATTCCGCTTGCAGGGTTACCCAGACTTCATGCCACCAGGCGTCCATGGACGTTTCCTTGTTGGGGGTCGATAGAACATGGACAGCATCGACCGTCAGTCAGTTGCGCAGAACCATTGCCTGCGCATCCCACCCTAATCAGTAATAGTCCACAAAAAGGAGATCGATATGCCCGTACGTATCGAAGGTCAGCAATGTTTCTTCACCGTCGATGTGGACGGCCACGAGAAACAACTGGAAGCCACCCATGTCACGGTCGAAACCGACAGCGAGAAATCCATGTCGTTCGTGAAGCTGAACGGTGACCGCACCTATATCACCGAAGCCGAAGCCGACGCATTGACCGTAGCGGGTGCCAAAGACGGCCGTAAGCACTTGAAAGCTACCGACGGTGATTCGGTGATTTGATTGACCTGGATCAGCCCCGCCTCAAAAGCGCTGCACCCCGCGCACCACCGGGTGCAGCACATTGTCGCAGGCATGCACGGGCGGCCCATCTGATCCGCTTTTTATCGCCATACCTGAGTCTGTTATGCAAACAGAGCGCCGGTCATAGTTCATCTGCCTGATGGAGGCTGATGAGCGAAAGACCATGAGCGATAGAATCCCCGTCCGAACCGTAGAAGTGTTTGAGCCTGCACATCCAAAGAAGATGAAGGCCAAATCCAGCGACAACCTGATTCACACCCGCAGTTTTACCGGCTTGTTCCGTACGATGCGCGTGGCAGGCGCAGGCTTTCTGTTCCTGGCCTTTTTCGGCACCGTGTGGCTGAACTGGGGCGGACGGCAGGCGGTTCTATGGGACCTGGCTGAAAGCAAATTCCACATCTTCGGTGCCACGTTCTGGCCCCAGGATTTCATCCTGCTGTCGGCGCTGTTGATCATCTGCGCGTTCGGCCTGTTCGCCATTACCGTATTCGCAGGGCGGGTGTGGTGCGGCTATACCTGCCCGCAAAGCTCGTTTACCTGGCTGTTCATGTGGTGCGAAAAGGTCACTGAAGGCGAGCGAAACCAACGCATCAAGCTGCAAGCTGCGCCCTGGAGCCTGGACAAGCTGGCGCGGCGCTCGGCCAAGCACACGCTGTGGCTGGGGATCAGCGTGCTGACCGGGCTGACATTTGTCGGCTACTTCACGCCGATCCGGCCGCTGGCCGAGGAGCTGCTGACCTGGCAAATGGGCGGCGTAAGCCTGTTCTGGGTGCTGTTCTTTACCGGCGCCACCTACATCAACGCCGGCTGGCTGCGTGAAGCGGTGTGCATGCACATGTGCCCGTATGCGCGGTTCCAGAGTGTGATGTTCGACAAGGACACCCTGACCATTTCCTACGACGTAGCCCGCGGCGAGAACCGTGGCCCGCGCAAACGAGACGTGCAACCGGCGGACGTCGGCCTGGGTGATTGCATCGACTGCCAGCTGTGCGTGCAGGTATGCCCCACCGGCATCGACATCCGTGACGGCCTGCAAATGGAATGCATCGGCTGCGCCGCGTGTATCGATGCCTGTGATTCGATCATGGATAAAATGGGCTATGCCCGCGGCCTGGTCAGCTACACCTCGGAGCATCAGTTGCAAGGTGGCAAGACCCATCTGCTCAGGCCACGCCTGATCGGCTACAGTGCCGTGCTGCTGGTGATGATCGGCGCGCTGGTGGTGGCGCTGGTGGAACGCCCGATGGTGTCGCTGGACGTGACCAAGGACCGGGGGATGTTCCGCGAGAACAGTGACGGCTTCATCGAGAACATCTACAGCCTCAAGGTCATCAACAAGACCCAGCAGCGCCAGGATTACCGCCTGGAGCTGATGGACGGCGACGGCTTCCAGCTGCAGGGCAAGACCGAGATCAGCCTGGCACCAGGTGAGATTACCGATGTGCCGGTGTCGGTGGCGCTGACCGCAAAGAAGCCCGCCAGCAGTTCGCAGACGATCCGCTTCAAGGTCTCGGACGTGGATGAGCCGTGGATTTACAGCGCGGCGGACAGCCGGTTTGTGGCGCCATTGAATCGCTGAGCCCAAGCTTTCAGCAACACTGGAGATCAAAATGTGGGAGCGGGCTTGCTCGCGAAAGCGGTGTGCCAGTCAATGGATACATCAACTGAAAGATTGCTTTCGCGAGCAAGCCCGCTCCCACCGTTTGATCTGTGTTCAATCAGCAAAATCTGTTCAAAGCACTGAGCCCCAATGAAACGCTACGAGAAATTCGCCGACGACATCGCAGAACTGATCCGCTCCGGCGTGCTCGGGCCCGGCCAGCGCGTGCCTTCGGTGCGTTATGCCAGCCAGACCTACGGTGTCAGCCCGTCCACGGTGTTCCAGGCGTACTACCTGCTGGAGCGACGCGGGCTGATCCGCGCCCGGCCGCGCTCCGGGTACTTCGTCAACACCCATGCGCCCAGCCCGTTTTCCGAGCCGGTGGTGAGTGCCCATGTGCACGAGTCCACCGAGGTGGACGTCAGCGAATTGGTGTTCTCGGTGCTCGATTCCATCAAGGACCCGCAAACCGTGCCCTTCGGCTCGGCCTTCCCCAGCCCGACGCTGTTCCCGCTGCAACGCCTGGCCCGTTCCCTGGCCAGCGCCAGCCGGGAAATGGACCCGCGCATGGTGGTCACCGACATGTCGCCGGGCAACCCGCAACTGCGCCGGCAAATTGCCTTGCGCTACATGGTGGGCGGGCTGATGTTGCCCATGGAAGAACTGTTGATCACCAACGGCGCCCTTGAAGCACTGAACCTGTGCCTGCAAGCCGTGACCGAGCCGGGCGACCTGGTGGCCATCGAAGCGCCGGCGTTCTACGCCAGCCTGCAAATCCTCGAACGCCTGAAACTCAAGGCGGTGGAAATCCCCGTGCACCCGCGCGATGGCATCGACCTCAAGGTGCTGGCGCAAAGCCTGGAGCGTTACCCGATCAAGGCCTGCTGGTGCATGACCAGCTTCCAGAACCCGATGGGCGCGACCATGCCCGAGGCCAAGAAACAGGAACTGGTGGAATTGCTGCGCAGTCACCAGGTGCCGCTGATCGAAGACGACGTGTACGCCGAGTTGTACTACGGCCAACAAGCGCCGAAACCGGCCAAGGCGTTCGACACCGAAGGCCTGGTGATGCATTGCGGCTCGTTCGCCAAGAGCCTGGCTCCGGGCTACCGCATCGGCTGGGTCGCCGCCGGACGTTATGCGCAGAAGATCGAGCGGCTGAAATTGATGACGTCGCTGTGTGCCTCGATGCCCGCCCAGGCGGCGATTGCCGATTACCTGCAACACGGCGGGTACGACCGGCACCTGCGTAAATTGCGTTACGCGCTGGAAGAACAGCAAAGCGCCATGCTCGCCGCCATCGCGCGCTATTTCCCGGCGCAGACACGGGTCAGCCAGCCTGCCGGCGGGTACTTCCTGTGGCTGGAATTGCCGGAGCAGACCGACTCGTTGAAGTTGTTCCAGATGGCGCTGGCCCAGGGCATCAGCATCGCACCGGGGCCGATCTTCTCGCCGACACAGCGCTTCAGGAACTGCATTCGCTTGAACTACGGCAGCCCGTGGGATGAGTCGTGTGAGAAGGCGATGGAGACGCTGGGGAAGATTGTGCGGTCGTTTTAACCTACGGATGGGAACCGTAGCCGGGCTAAGAACCACACAGGAGTGCGCTATTTCTTACGATAGAAAGAGCGCATTCACTTGGTTCACATCAGAGATGCCTTATGACTATTTCTTCAGCTCCCGGCCTGCGACCCCTTCCCGTTCCTCCCCACTATATGCGTGCCGCAGAGCAGCAACAGGTGCGCGAAATGACAGGCGCTACCGGGCGCCCCGCGGGAGATCATCGATCGAGTGACCAGATTACCGAACAAAGCCCTGTGCTGAAGAACTTCCTGGATAACCGCGACCACTACGAAGTGAGCGATGACCTGAAGCGTCAGGTGGGTGACTGGAGCGCGGCCAACCAAGACCCGGACTCTCGCGCCGACGCCACCTACAACCTGGATAAGGTACTGCGATTTATCGACAATGTGGACGATCTCAAATTAAGCGCCAGCCATAGCCGCAACGGTGTCCTGGACGGTTTTTCGAATCACGGCTACGCCATTCATCCAGACTCGGAGGCCAGCCTGCTCAAGGCGTTTTCCCTCAGGGGCTATGAAGCGCTGCGCGGCGCCTGATACCTGGGCTGTGGCGAGCGGCGTGCCCCTCGCCACAGGCGGTACAAAACTACCGACCGCCCGCCAGGTCAAGAAAGGTTCCCGTCGCATAGGACGCCTTGTCCGAGAGCAGCCAGATAATCCCTTCCGCGACTTCCTCTGCACGCCCGCCACGGGCCATGGGGATGCCCGGCTCAAGCTTGCTGACCCGATCCGGGTCGCCGCTCAGGGCGTGGAAGTCGGTGAAAATAAACCCGGGACGCACGCCATTGACCCGGATCCCCTCGCCCGCCACTTCCTTGGAGAGCCCGAGAGTGAAGGTATCCAGCGCGCCCTTGGACGCGGCGTAATCCACATATTCCCCCGGCGAGCCCAACCGGGCGGCGGCCGATGAAACGTTGACGATGCTGCCGCCCTGCCCGCCATGCTTGGGCGACATGCGCAGCAGCGCATGCTTGGCACACAGGATCGGCCCCAACACATTGGTCCTGAGGGTCTTCAGAATGCGGAACTCGGACATCTCATCGACCCGCGACTTGTGCCCGACGGTACCTGCGTTGTTGACCAGTGCCGTCACCCGGCCCAGTTCGGTATCGACCCGGTGGAACAGGCCAATCACTTCGTCTTCAATGCTGACATCAGCCCGCACGGCAATCGCCTGGGCGCCGAGGGCACGCACTTGCTCAAGTACGCGGTGGGCGGCGTCTTCATCGGCCTGGTAATTGATACAGATGCGATAGCCCTGGGCGGCGGCCAGCAGCGCCGTGGCGGCGCCGATCCCACGACTGCCACCGGTGATGACGACGACTTTGTCCATGTGTAAGGTCTCCTGGTTCAACGTGAGCTGATGGATCCAATACTACCTGCGCCCTGCAGGTTTTGCATGGGCTCACATCACCGAATGCACACTCACCACCTGCTCGGCGCGCTGGATGTCGGCCATGAAACCCTCGGCCGGTAACGGATGCCCCAGCAGATACCCCTGAAGCGAATCGCAGCCCAGCCGGGTGAGGAAGCTCTGCTGTGAGTCGGTCTCTACACCCTCGGCCACAATACGCAGGCCCAGGGCCTGACCGAGGGCAACGATGGCCGAGACGATGGCGGCATCGTCGCTGTCGTGCTCCAGGTCACGCACGAAGCCCCGGTCGATCTTCAGCTCATTGGCCGGCAGACGCTTGAGGTACATCAGGCTCGAATAGCCGGTACCGAAGTCGTCGATGGACAGGTCGACGCCCATGTCCGAAAGCTTCTGCAACACCGTCATGCTCGCGTCGGCATCGCTCATGGCGGTGGTTTCGGTGATTTCCAGGGTCAGGCTGTTGGCTGGCAAGCGGTGGCGTTCCAGGGCAGCGGCGACACTCTTGACCAGCCCGGCGTGGCAGAACTGCAACGCCGACAGGTTCACGGCAATGCGCCAGTCGTGATAGCCCTGGGCATACCACACCTGCATCTGGCGGCAGGCTTCGTTGAGTACCCATTCGCCGATGGGGATGATCAGCCCGGTCTTTTCCGCCAGCTCGATAAACTTGTCCGGCAACAACAGGCCTTGTTGCGGGTGCTCCCAGCGCAGCAGCGCCTCGGCACCGACCGGGCGGCCGCTGATGGCGTCGAACTTGGGCTGGTAATAAAGCCGGAACTGCTCGTGCTCCACGGCATTGCGCAAGTCCTGCAGCAGTTGCAGTTGCTTGCGCGCATTGGTGTTCATCGACACGTCGAAAAAGCTGTAGCCGTTCTTGCCCATGCCCTTGGCGTGATACATCGCCGCGTCGGCGTTCATCAGCAGTTCCTGGGGCGTGGCGCCGTTGCCGGGGAACAGTGCGATGCCGATGCTGGCGGAGATTTTCAGCTCATGCTCGGCGACGTGGAAGGCCTGGTTGATCATGCCCACCTGGCGCTCGGCCAAGCGCAACGCATCGTCGGGCTGGCCCAATTGCACCAGCAATACAAACTCGTCACCGCCGATGCGGGCCAGGGTGTCCTGGCTGCGCAAGTCTTCGCGCAGGCGCAGGCCGACTTGCTGCAACAGCTGGTCGCCCATGTGGTGACCAAAAGCGTCATTCACCGGCTTGAAGCCGTCCAGGTCGATAAACATCAGCGCGAAGCAGCCGCCCTCTTCGTTCACCCGCTGTATCGCCTGCTGGATCCGGTCGGCGAGCAGGGTGCGATTGGGCAAGCCGGTGAGCATGTCGTGCAGGGCCAGGTGGGTGAGTTCCTGGTTGGCCTGGGTCAGGGAGTCGGCCAACACCGCGGTGCGGGCTTCCAGGCGGGCATCGGCCAGGGAGGTCAGCAGCGCGATGATCAACACTGCCAGGGTGGTAACCAGCACCAGGTTATCCAGGCCCTTGCCACTCAAGCCGTCCAGGGCCGCGCCGCAGAAGCTGCCATCGGCGAAACGCGCGGCGGCCATGCCGGTGTAGTGCATGCCGACAATCGCCACGCCCATCACCATCGCCGCCCCGCCTCGGGCCAACCGCACATACGGCGTGTTGCGCCGCAGGTTGAAGGCAATCCACAACGCCGCCGCCGACGCACCCACGGCAATCAGCAACGAGGCGGTGAACAGCGTGGGGTCGTAGTCGATGCCGGGGGTCATGCGCATGGCGGCCATGCCGGTGTAGTGCATGGCGCTGATGCCGGCGCCCATGATCAATGCGCCAAATGCCAGTTGCCACGCCGGCAAACGCGGCTGGCTCACCAGCCACAAGGCAAAACCGCTGGACAGGATCGCGATCAACAACGACAGCGCCGTGATGCCGACGTCATAGCCGAGGCTGATGGGCAGGCGGAAGGCGAGCATGCCGATAAAGTGCATCGACCAGATCCCCACGCCCATCGCCAGCGCGCCGCCGCCCATCCACAGGTACACCGCGCGGCCCCTGGCAGTGGCGATGCGGCCGGTCAGGTCCAACGCCGTATAGGATGCGAGGATCGCGACGAACAGGGAAATCAGGACCAGGGCGGGGGAATAACTACCGGTGAGCATGGGACTTCTCGTGACCTATGGGCCGAACGGCATCCGTGCCGGGCTGAAAAGTCAGGGATTGTAGCGAGAATAAATCTTGTACACCTGAAATATTGTCGTATAGCCATCATTCAAAATTTGACGCCAATCCGCTGGCTCAAAAACACCGCAGAACCCTTGTGGGAGCGGGCTTGCTCGCGAAAGCGGCGGGTCAGTTCATACACAGTTGACTGCCCCACCGTTTTCGCGAGCAAGCCCGCTCCCACACAAGCCCGTACACCAGCCAGAGCGGTGTTTACTTCTTGTCGCTCAGCTGCATTTGGCCATCCCAGCCACCGCCCAGTGCAGCGATCAGTTGCACACTGGCAACCAGCCGGGTTTGCAGCAGGGTCAGCACCGTACGCTCGTTGCTCAGGGCGGTGGCTTGCACGGTGACCACATCGAGATAGGCGATCAACCCGGCCTTGTACTGGTTCTGGGTCAGGCGCAGGGATTCCCGGGCCGCTTCGAGGGCCTCGTTACTCACGACCGCCTCGTCTTCCAGGACCTTGAGCTGGACCATGTAGTTTTCCACCTCACGGAACCCATCGAGTACGGTCTGGCGGTACTTGGCCACGGTTTCATCGTAGGACGCCTCGGCGCGGTCAACTTCGGCCGAACGCTGGCCCCCGTCGAACAGGGTCATGGCGAGTTTCGGCCCCACCGACCAGAAGCGGTTCGGCAGGCTGATCCAGTCGGCGTAGGTGCTGCTGGAATAGCCGCCGGCCAGGCTCAGGGTCAGGTCCGGGTAGTAAGCGGTCTTGGCCACGCCGATGTTGGCATTGGCCGCGATCACCGAGCGCTCCGCCTGGGCGATATCCGGGCGGCGCTCCAGCAGTTGCGACGGCAGGCTCACCGGAATCTGCGGCAGCGCCGGAATGTCCTTGCTCACCGCCAGGTTGAAGTTGGCCGGCGGCACACCGATCAGCACGGCAATTGCGTTTTCCAGCTGCGCCCGCTGCCAGATCAGGTCGATCATGCTGGCCTGGGTGCTTTTCAGCTGGGTCTGGGCCTGGGCGATGGCGTCCTTGCCCGAGACACCGGCGCGGTATTGGTTCTGGGTCATCTGCAGGGAGCGCTGGTAGGTGTCCACCGTGGCTTGCAGCAAACGGGTCTGTTCGTCCATGACCCGCAGTTGCAGGTAATCCTGCACCAGTTCCGATTGCTGGCTCAGGCGCATCGCCGCAAGATCCGCCGCGCTGGCTTCGGCGCTGGCTTCATTGGCTTCCAGGCCCCGGCGCAGTTTGCCCCAGATATCGGCTTCCCAGCTCACGCCCAACTGGGTGTTGAGGGTGTCGCGAATACCGCTGCTGGAGCTGCTGAGGCTGGCGTTACTGCTGCCGGTACCCTGGCTGGCCCGGCTTTTCGAGGCACTCAGGTCAACCGTGGGGAAGAACGCCCCACGGGCACTGCGCACCTGCGAGGCGGCCTGGCGATAACGCGCCTCGGCCTGGGCCACGGTCTGGTTGGAGCTGTTGAGTTTTTCTACCAGCTCATTCAGTTGTTTGTCGCCGTACAGCTCCCACCAGGCGCCCCGGGCCAGCGAGTCGCTGGGCGCGGCCTGGCGCCAGCCCTGGGCCTCTTTGTACTGGGCAGGCTCGGTCAATTCGGGGCGTTTGTAGTCCGGGCCGACGGCGCAGGCGCTGAGCATCACGCCGCACAGGGCCAGGCTCAGCAGCTTTGAGCCGCGAGTCATCGCCAGACGTTGCACGGTGGGAAACGTTGAATCGGTCATAGCGCAGTGTCCAGGGCAGCATCGGTACGCACTCCGCGCCAACCGTTGAAACGGTGGCGCAGGCGGTCGAGATAAAGGTAAACCACAGGCGTGGTGTAGAGGGTCAGGATCTGGCTGAACACCAGCCCGCCGATAATCGTCAGGCCCAGGGGCTGGCGCATTTCCGCGCCTTCGGCCGTGCTGAGCAGCAGCGGCACGGCGCCAAGAATCGCCGCCAGCGTGGTCATCAGAATCGGGCGCAGCCGCACCAGGCAGGCGGCGCGGATCGATTCCAGCGGGCTCATGCCGTCCTTGCGTTCCAGTTGCAGCGCAAGGTCGATCATCAGGATCGCGTTTTTCTTCACCACCCCGATCAGCAGGAACAGCCCCAGCAGCGAGATCAGGCTGAACTCGCCCCCCAGCAGGTAAATCGAAAGCAAGGCGCCCACCCCCGCCGACGGCAAGGTGGACAGAATGGTCAGCGGGTGGATATAGCTCTCATACAGAATCCCCAATACCAGGTACACCGCTACCAGTGCACCGAGGATCATGAACGGCTGGCCTTTCTGGGTGGCGGCGAAGGCGTCGGCCGTACCGGCCATCTTCGCGATCACCTCTTCCGGCAGGCCGACCTTGGCAATCGCCCGCTCAATGGCGGCCGTGCCCTGCTCCACCGTGACGCCGGGCGACATATCAAACGCAATGTTCTCCGAGGCGAACTGGCCTTCATGGCTGACCCGGTCGTCCGCCAGGCTGTTCTCATAGTGAGCGATGGCCGACAGCGGCACGCGCGCACCGGTGGACGTGATCACCTGCATCTGATTGAGGGTGATCGGGTCCTGGGCGTACTTCGGATTGACCTCCATCACCACCTGGTACTGGTTGAGGCTGTCGTAGATGGTGGAAATCTGCCGCTGGCTGTAGGCGTTGTTGAGCACGGCAGTGACCATGTCCATGTCAATGCCCAGGCGCTTGGCCTGGTCGCGGTCGACAATCAACGTCACCTGGGCCGCCCCACGGCCTTCACGGGCATCGATGGCGGTCAGCTCCGGCAGCTCACGTAACGCGGCAACCACTTTCGGGTACCACAGGCGCAAGGCCGCCAGGTCACCGCTTTGCAGGATGTAGGAATACTGCGAGGTGGTCTGGTCGCGGCCGCCGCCGAATTGCAGGTCCTGGTCAGCCATCAGCATCAGGCGCCCGCCGGGCACCAGTGGCACATTCTTGCGCATGCGCTCGATCACCGCCTGGGCAGAAATCTTGCGTTTGCTGATGGGCTTGAGCCGCACCAGCATCACCGCGTTGTTGGTGCCGCTGTTGCCGCCGATAAAGCCTGCCACGCTCAACACCGCCGGGTCCTGCAGGACCGCCTTGCGGAAGATTTCCATCTTCGGCTGCATCACACTGAATGACAGCCCGTCGTCGCCACGCACAAAGCCGATCAGTTGCCCGGTGTCCTGCTGGGGCATGAAGGTTTTCGGCACCACCACATACAGCGCGACGTTGACCCCGATGGTCACCAACAGGCTGAGCAGCGTCAGGCGCTTGTGGCGCAGCACCCAGTCCAGGCTGCGGGCGTAGCCTGCCACCATGCGGTCGTTGATCTTCTGGCTCCAGCGCTGCAAGCCTGTTTCCTGGCCTTTGACATGCGGCTTGAGCCAGCGGGCGCAGAGCATCGGGGTCAGGGTCAGCGACACCACCAGCGAGACGATGATCGCCGCTGCCAGGGTGATGGAAAACTCGCGGAACAGGCTGGTAACGATACCGCCCATGAACAGGATCGAGAGGAACACCGCCACCAGCGAGACGTTCATCGACAGCAAGGTGAAGCCGACTTCCTGGGCCCCCAGGTACGCCGCCTTCATCGGCGGCACACCCTCGTCGATGTGCCGGGAAATGTTCTCCAGCACCACGATGGCATCGTCCACCACCAGGCCGGTGGCGAGGATCAGCGCCATCAGCGACAGGTTGTTCAGGGAAAAGCCGAACAGGTACATCACTGCAAACGTGCCCACCAGCGACACCGGCACCGCCAGGGTGGGAATCAGCGAGGCGCGGAAGTTGCCGAGGAACAGGTACACCACCAGGATCACCAGGGCCACGGCAATCAGCAGGGTCATCTCGGCTTCGTGCAAGGTGGCGGTGATCACCGGCGAACGGTCCATGGCCAGGTTCAGCTTGACGCTGGACGGCAACACCGCCTGCAAGGCCGGCAGTTGTGCCTTGATCTGCTTCACCGTCTCGATGATGTTGGCGCCGGACTGGCGGTTGATCACCAGCAGCACCGCCGAGTCATTGTTGAAGAAGCCGCTGTTGTAGCGGTCCTCGACGCCGTCGCTGATCTTCGCCACATCCCCCAGGCGCAAGGCCGCGCCATTCTGGTAGCGGATCAGCAGCGGTTCATAGTCCTTGGCCTTTTCCAGCTGGTCGTTGGCCTGGATCTGCCAGTTGCGCTGGCTGTCCTCCAGCGAACCCTTGGGCCGGCGCACGTTGGCATTGGCGATGGTATTCCGCACATCGTCCAGGGCCACGCCGTACTGGTCGAGGGCCTTGGGTTCCAGTTCGATACGCACGGCGGGCAACGAGCTGCCGCCGATCTGCACTTCACCCACGCCCGGCACCTGGGACAGGCTCTGGGACAGAATGGTCGAGGCCAGGTCGTACAGCTGGCCCTTGGGCAACACGTCCGAGGTCAGGGACAGCACCATGATGGGCGCCTGGGACGGGTTGATCTTCTTGTAGGTGGGCATGCTGCGCATGCCGCTTGGCAGCAGGTTACGCGAGGCGTTGATCGCCGCCTGCACTTCCCGCGCCGCGCCGTTGATGTCGCGATTGGAGTCGAACGCCAGGATCACCCGGGTCGAACCCTGGCTCGACGAACTGCTCATGGTGGTAATGCCGGCAATCGCGCCGAAGGAACGCTCCAGCGGCGTGGCCACCGTAGACGCCATCACCTCGGGGCTGGCCCCCGGCAAGCTGGCCGACACCACGATCACCGGGAAATCGATCTGCGGCAATGGCGACACCGGCAACAGGTTGAAGCTGACGCCGCCCAGCAGCATGATCGCCAGGCTCAGCAGCATGGTGGCTACCGGCCGGCGAATGAATGGTCCGGACAGGTTCATGACTCAACCGGCTCCAGGCGCACCGGTTCTTTGCGCCAGCGACGGCCGAGGCGGTCGAAATACAGGTAGATCACCGGGGTGGTAAACAGGGTCAACACCTGGCTCACCAGCAACCCGCCCACCATCACCAGGCCCAGCGGCTGGCGCAACTCGGCGCCGGAGCCGGTGGCGAGCATCAACGGCACGGCACCGAACAGCGCCGCCAGGGTGGTCATCAGGATAGGCCGGAAGCGCAACAGCGCCGCCTGGTAGATCGCGGTTTGCGGGTCCAGGCCCTGGTTGCGCTCAGCGTCGAGGGCAAAGTCGATCATCATGATCGCGTTCTTCTTCACGATGCCGATCAGCAGGATGATGCCGATGATCGCGATCATCCCCAGGTCGTTGCCACTGAGCAGCAAGGCCAGCAAGGCGCCCACCGCTGCCGACGGCAGGGTGGAGAGGATGGTGATCGGGTGGATATAGCTCTCGTAGAGCACCCCGAGCACGATGTACATGGTCACCACCGCCGCCAGGATCAGCAGCAAGGTACTCGACAGCGAAGCCTCGAATGCCTGGGCCGCGCCCTGGAACTGGGTCTGCACGCCCACCGGCATGCCGATGTCTTTCTGGGTCTGGTTGATCAGTTCGACGCCCTTGCCCAGCGCCACGCCGGGGGCCAGGTTGAACGACATCATCACCGCCGGGAACTGACCGATATGCGCGATTGCCAACTGGGCCTGGCGCTGTTCCACATGGGCCAGGCTCGACAGCCGCACCTGGCCGCCGTCGGTGGTTTTCACATGGATCTGGTTCAGGGCGTCCGGGCCGAGGGTTTCACCGGACTGGGCCTGCAATACCACGCGGTACTGGCTGGCCTGGGTGTAGATGGTGGATATCTGCCGCTGGCCGAACGCGTCGTACAGCGCGTCGGTGATGGTGGACACCGACACACCAAGGCGCGATGCGGCGTCACGGTCGATCACCAGGTACACCTGCAGGCCCTTGTCCTGCAGGTCGCTGGCGACGTCGGAGAGTTCCGGCAACTGGCTGAGGGCGTGTACCAGCTTTTCACTCCACAAGGCCAGCAGCTCGGCGTCCGGCGAGGACATGCTGAACTGGTACTGGGTACGGCTGACGCGGTCTTCGATGGTCAGGTCCTGCACCGGCTGCATGAACAGGCGAATCCCCACCAGCTTGTCCAGTTGCGGCTGCAGGCGCGTGATGATCTGTGCCGCGCTCAGGTCCCGTTCGCCGTGGGGCTTGAGGTTGATCAGCAGGCGACCACTGTTGAGGGTGGCGTTATCACCGTCTACCCCGATATAGGACGACAGGCTCTCCACCGCCGGGTCTTCGAGGATGATCTTCGCCAGTTCCTGCTGGCGCTGGCTCATCGCGGCAAAGGAAATCGACTGTGGCGCTTCGGAAATGCCCTGGATCACGCCGGTGTCCTGCACCGGGAAGAAGCCCTTGGGCACCACCATGTACAACACCACGGTCAGGCCCAGGGTGGCTATGGCCACCAGCAGGGTCAGCGGCTGATGCTTGAGCACCCACTGCAACTTGCGCCCGTAGGCCTCGATCAGCCAGTCGATCCAGGCGCCGCTGGCCTTGTAGAAACGGCCCTGCTCGTCCTCTTTCGGCTCACGCTTGAGCAACCGCGCGCACATCATCGGCGTCAGGGTCAGGGACACCACCAGGGAAATCAGGATCGCCACCGCCAGGGTGATCGCGAATTCACGGAACAAGCGCCCCACCACGTCCGCCATGAACAGCAGCGGGATCAATACCGCGATCAGCGACAGGGTCAGGGAAATCAGGGTGAAACCGATCTGCTTGGCGCCCTTGAGCGCCGCATTGAGCGGTGTATCGCCTTCCTCGATGTAGCGGGAAATGTTCTCCAGCATCACGATGGCGTCGTCCACCACAAAACCGGTGGCGATGGTCAGCGCCATCAGCGTCAGGTTGTTGATGGAGAAACCGGCGAGGTACATCACGCCGAAGGTGCCCACCAGGGACAGCGGCACGGCGATGGACGGAATAATGGTCGCGCTGAAGCGGCGCAGGAACAGGAACGTCACCATCACCACCAGGGCAATGGCGATCAGCAATTCGTGCTGTACATCCTTGACCGAGGCCCGGATGGTCTGGGTACGGTCGGTAAGCACCGTCACGTCCAGGCCCGCCGGCAGGTTGTCGGTGATGCTTGGCAACAGCGCCTTGATGCGGTCCACCACCTCGATGACGTTGGCCCCGGGCTGGCGCTGGATGTTCAGCAGGACCGCCTGGTTTTCGTTGGCCCAGGCCGCGAGGCGTTCGTTCTCGGCGCCGTCGACGATCTGCGCCACATCCTTGAGCCGCAACGGCGCGCCGTTGTTGTAGGCGAGGATCAGTTCGGCGTATTCCTTGGGCGAGACCAACTGGTCGTTGGCGTCGAGCATCGACACCCGCGTGGGGCCGTCAAAGTTACCCTTGGGCTGGTTGACGTTGGAGGCGGCGATCAGGGTGCGCACGTCCGACAGGTTCAGGCCGTTGGCCGCCAGGGCCTCGGGGTTGACCTTGATCCGCACCGCCTGGCGCTGGCCGCCGGCGATGCTGACCATGCCGACGCCGCTGATCTGCGCGATCTTCTGCGCCATGCGCGTGTCGACCAGGTCATTGAGCTTGGGCAGCAACATGGTCTTGGAGGTGATGGCCAGGGTCAGCACCGGGGTATCCGCCGGGTTGACCTTGTTGTACACCGGCGGCGCCGGCAGGTCCTTGGGCAGCAGGTTGGTGGCGGCGTTGATCGCGGCCTGCACCTGTTGCTCGGCGACATCCATGTTGATGTCGAGGTTGAAACGCAGGGTCAGCACCGAGGCGCCGCCGGAGCTGGTGGACGCCATCTGGGTCAGGCCGGGCATCTGCCCGAACTGACGCTCAAGGGGCGCCGTGACCGCGCTGGTCATTACGTCCGGACTGGCGCCGGGGTACAGGGTCATCACCCGGATGGTCGGGTAATCCACCTGGGGCAAGGCCGAGACCGGCAGCAGGCGATAAGCGATCACGCCGGCCAGGACAATGGCCAGCATGCTCAGGGTAGTGGCTACCGGGCGAAGGATGAACAGCCGCGAGAGGTTCATGCGCCGCCCTTTTGCGCCTTGGCGGCATCAGCCGGGCCTTGTTGCGTCTTGGCTGCCGGCTGGCCCTGGAGGTGTTCGGTCGGCGTGGTCGGCACTTCAGTGCTGTCGTTGACCACTTCAATGTCGCTGCCGTCCTTCAGGCGGTCGGTGCCTTCCAGCACCACGCGGTCGCCGGCGGCCAGGCCTTGCTTGACCACGGTGTTGTCGCCGTCGGAATCACCGATCACCAGCGGACGCACCTTGACCTTCTTGTCGCCATCGAGCACGTAGACGAAGGTGCCGGTATTGCCGAACTGAATCGCTGCCGACGGCGCCAGCACCACGTTGTGCAGGGTGTCGGCCAGCAAGTGCACGTTCACGAACTGGTTGGGGAACAGCGCCTGGTCCTTGTTATCGAACCGCGCCTTGAATTTCAGGGTGCCGGTGGTGACGTCGATCTGGTTATCGAGGCTCTGCAGCACGCCCGTGGCTTTCACCGCGACATCGCCACGGTCCCAGGCTTCCACCGGCAGCTTGTTGCCGGCGTGATAACGCGCCAGCACGGTTTCCAGGGTGTTTTCCGGCAACGTGAAGACCACGCTGATGGGTTGGGTCTGGGTGATCACCGCCAGGAAGGTGGTGTCGTTGGCGGCGACGAGGTTGCCCACGTCCACCTGGCGCAGGCCGACACGCCCGGTAATCGGTGCGCGGATCTTGGTGAATTCGAGGTTGAGCTTGGCGTCATCCACCGCGCCCTGGTTGGTCTTGACCGTGCCCTGGTACTGCAGCACCAGCGCTTCGGCGGTGTCCAGGGTCTGCTTGGCGATACTGTCCTGGGCATACAGGTCGCGATAACGCTGCACGTCGACCTGGGCGTTTTTCAGCTGGGCCTGGTTCTGCAGCAACGTGCCCTGGGCCTGGAGCAAGGCATTCTGGTAACTGCGCGGGTCGATTTCCGCCAGCAGGTCACCGGCCTTGACCATCTGCCCCTCTTCAAAGGCGATCTTGACCAGTTCTCCGCCAACCCGGCTGCGCACATTGATAGTGTTGAGTGCCGTCACCGTACCCAGCGCCTTGTAGTACACCGGGAACTCGCCCAGCACCGCCGGCGCCACACGCACCGGCACCGGGCCAGTAGAACCCCCAAAGCCCGGGCGCATCATCCCCGACTTGCCGGCATGCCCGGCGGGCTTCTTCTCGGCGCTGTCCTTGTGGCTGGTGCCAGGCCAGAACTTCCAGCACAGGCCGGCAATGACCAGCAGCACGAGAAGGCCGAACAGCCAGCGGCGGGAGTGACGAGGGGTGGATTGCATGGAGTGATCAACCATTGGGTGCGAGAGCTTCTTCTTCGGGAGGCTGAAAGATAAGCACTGGGGCGCGTTAAGAAAAGCGCCTTTACCGGCTATTTACCTTGGATTACAACTTTTAACTTCTGTGCTTAGTCCATTCGCTATCTGGCTAAGCCTCTGAAGCACAAATAAAAACGGCCTGGACTAGGCCAGGCCGTAATACTGCATCACGCGTGTTACTGCAAAACGACAGTAATGCGTAGTAACAGTTACTTCAAAACAGCCAGGGCTGCCTCGTAGTTCGGCTCTTGGCCAATTTCGCTGACCAGTTCGCTGTGCAGCACGTTGTCGTTCTCGTCCAGTACCACGACGGCACGGGCGGTCAGGCCGCGGAGCGGGCCATCAGCAAGCGCTACACCGTAGTCGACAGCAAAGGCTGCCTCACGGAAGTCCGACAGGTTCTTCACGTTTTCCAGGCCTTCGGCACCGCAGAAACGCGCCTGGGCAAATGGCAGGTCGGTGGAGATGCACAACACTACGGTGTTGTTCACGTCGTTGACCTGAGCGTTGAACTTGCGAACCGAAGTGGCGCAGGTCGGGGTATCAACGCTTGGGAAAATGTTCAGCACTTTGCGCTTGCCGGCGAAAGTCGCCAGGGTCGCGTCAGACAGGTCGCCGGCAGTCAGGGTGAAGTCTGGCGCCTTGGCGCCGACTTTCGGCAAATCGCCTTCGACCTGGACAGGGTTGCCTCGGAGGGTAACTTGAGCCATGAACGGAATCCTTCTAGTGGTGGTAGTGAAACGAATTTCAGGTGCCGAAGTTAAACACAAAGTTCGATGGGCACCTATGGGCGGACGCAAATTGTCATGGTGCGAGGCTCAACGCCCCGCCGCCACGAACCCGCGCTGCAGATCCTCGATCAACGCCTCCACATCCTCCAGCCCCACATGCAGGCGCACCACCGGGTTCAATCCACGGTCGGCGGCGCTCTGGCGATCCTGTGTATCGGCCAGGGTCACCAGGCTTTCAAAGCCGCCCCAGGATGCGCCCAGGCCAAACAGCTGCAGGCCGTCGATAAACCGTTCGACGTAGCCGGCATCCGCGCGGTCGAGTTCGAAGGACAGCAAACCGTTGCTCCCGCTGAAGTCACGCTTCCACAGCGCGTGGCCAGGATGCTCCGCCAGTGCCGGATGAAACACCCGCCTGACCTGCGGCTGCGCCTGCAACCACTGGGCAATCTTCAACGCCTGGCGCTCGTGCACGTCCAGCCGGGAAGCCAGGGTGCGTGCGCCACGCAGGATCAGGTAGGCATCGTCGGCACTCACTGCATTGCCAAAGGTATCGCTCATTTTCGCCAGGGCCGGCCATGCCGCTTCGGTGGTGCAGACGCTGCCCATCATCACGTCACTGTGGCCGCCAAGGTACTTGGTCAAGGCCATGATCGAGATGTCGGCACCCAGCGCCAGCGGGCGGTACAGGTACGCCGAGCCCCAGGTGTTGTCCACCGCCAACAGAATTCCCCGCGGCTTGCACAGTGCGGCTAGCGCGGGCAGGTCACACAGCTCATACAGCAGCGAACCCGGCACTTCGGCGTAGACCATTTTGGTGTTGGCCTGCAGTTGCGCTTCCAGGCCGCTGCCGTCCGGGGCGAAATAGCTGACTTCGATGCCGAATGGCTGGAGGAACTCCCGGGCCAGTTTGCGCACCGGCGAATAGACGGCGTCGGTGATCAACACATGGTCGCCGGGCCGCAGGTAGGCCAGGAACGTCTGCGCCGCGGCGGCGAGCCCGGTGCCATACAGCCGTGTGCGATAGCCACCCTCAAGTTCGGTGACCAGGTCTTCAAGGGCAAAAGCGGTGGGATTGCCGCGTGCGCCGTAACTCAGGACCCGCTCACTGTCGCGTCGGGAGCGCGCGTCACGCATCTGGGCCAGGTTGTCGAACAGCACGGTGCTCAGGCGGGTGATCGGTACGTTCACCGCCCGACCACCATTGCCGCCTTCGGTACGCGCCGCGTGAATCAGCCGGGTACGCACCCGTGACGCGGGCAACAACGGCTTGAGACTGGCGATTTCCGCTTCGCTCATCTGTGCCAACAGGCCAATTTCCCAGGCGAGATATTGGCGGGCAGCGTCCTTGTTGCCGCTGTGGCGGTCGTGGGTGAAGAACAGGAAGTCGATGCACTGGTTGTCCGGAGGCGTTTGCGCATCCTCGATCACCGGCAAACCGGCCGTAACCCACGCGGCATAGCCGCCGTCGAGCAAACGCACATCGCCGCCCAAGCCCAACGCAGCAAAAGCGGCCAGCGCCGGATCATCAGCCAGCAGCACCAGTGGACGCCCGCCCGCGGTCAACCGCGAACGAATCGACCAGCGCGAACCGACAATCCGGCCCTTGCGATGGATCATGCTCGGGCGCAGGTCCACCAGGTCCACGGTGCCGTCCTTCAGCGCCTCGGCCAGCGCCTGCACCGAGATCAGCGGCAGCGCGTCAAAGGGCACGGCCTCCTTGGCCTCCAGCGCCAATCCACTGTGGACGCCACCCTCCAGCACATACGCCTCATGCCCCAACTGCCGCAGCCAACTGGCGACAATCGGCGCACGCACACCATCACTGTCCAACAGCACCACCCGCGCCTGACGCACGCCGATGTACAGGTCAGTGGACTGGATCAACTGCCCGCCCGGCGTGTGTTGCGCCCCCGGCAAACTGCCGGCGGCAAATTCTTCAGCGGTACGCACATCGCACAGGAACAGGCTACGGGCCGGGTCCGCCGCCCATTGCCGGACCTGCTCCGCCTTGACACTGACCACCCCTGCCCTATCCGCCAACTGCCGGGCAGCTTCGCGCTGCCGGCCCAGATCCGTCGAGACCTGGTCGGCATAACGCCGGGTGCTGCCATGCTCCAGCTTGAAGTCCGCCAGGTACCAACCCTGGGTACCGTTTTCCAGGGCATAAACCGGGTTCTTCACCCCGAGGTTGATCAACGTCTGGGCGCCGATAATGCTGCGGGTACGCCCGGCGCAGTTGACCACGATCGGCGTGGTTTCATCCGGCACCAGGTCGTGCACGCGGTAACCCAGCTCACCATTGGGGCAGCAGATGGAACCGGGAATGGTCATCTTGCGGTATTCATCGAACGGCCGACCGTCCAGCACCACCAGCGGCTCGCCCGTGGCCTGCCAGTCCGCCAGTTGCTGCGCGGTGACGTGGGGTGTGTGGCTGGCCTCTTCCACCAATTCGCCAAAGGCTTTCGACGGCACATGCACCCCGGCGAACAACTGCAAACCCGCCGCCTGCCAAGCGTTCGCACCACCTTCCAGCACATGCACATGGCGGTAGCCCAGCGCTTGTAAACGCAGTGCCGTGCGCGCAGCCACATCGCCGCCGTCCTGGTCGTAGATCACCAGGCGCACCCGGGGATTCGGTGCCAGGCGCTGCACCTCCAGTTCCAGGCGGCTATAGGGCAGGTTCACCCCGTGAAACAGGTGGGCCTCGCCGTATTGGCCGTGCTCGCGTACGTCGAACAGGGCGATTTCCTGGCCGTCAAACAGCCATTGTTGCAATTGCCCGGGTGTGATGGTCTGGCTCATGGAAGTCCCGCAAAAAATAGATGAGTTACTGCAAGGCCAGCGAACGCTCGCCGGCGGCCACTTCACGGCCCTTGGCATAGGCCCGCTGGACTGCCGGGCGCGCCTTGATGCGCAGACGCCAGGCCTGGATGTTCGGGTAGTCCGCCAGGTCCTGGCCTTGGCGCAGGGGCTGGATCCACGGGAAGATCGCCATGTCGGCCACCGAGTATTCGCCCGCCACATACGGCACCTCGGCCAGGCGCTGCTCCAGCACCCGATACAGGCGCGTGGCTTCGGCGTTCAGCAGGTCCAGGGCGAAGGGAATCGGTTCCGGGGCCTTCTCCTTGAACAGCTGCAACTGGCTCAGGTACGGGGTGATATGCCCTACCTGCCAGAACAGCCATTCCTGGACCTTCTGGCGCTCGGCGGTACCGGCGGGCGGCAGGAAGCGCCCCGCTTTGTCCGCCAGGTAATTCAGGATCGCCCCGGACTCGAACAGGCTCAGGGGTGCTTCAAGGCGGTGGTCGACAATCGCCGGAATCCGCCCATTCGCACTGATGCGCTGGAAGCTTTCCTGCTTCTGCGCGCCTTCGCGGATGTTGACCGGAATCAGGCGGTACTCCGCCTCCAGTTCTTCCAGCAGGATGCCGACTTTCAGGCCGTTGCCCGTAGGCCAGTAATACAGATCAATCATAAAAAACCCTGGATGAACGCTGATCCAATTGTGGGAGCGGGCTTGCTCGCGAATGCGGTGTGTCAGTCAATGGATGGGTTTCTGCCCCATCGCATTCGCGAGCAAGCCCGCTCCCACATTTGATGTGTGTTGTGCTCAGGAATACGCCCGGATTGAAGGCGCCATCTGCGAGGCGTTGTAGTTGAGGATCCGGCCGTCTGCTTCAACGCCATAACGGCCATTGAGGGATTCCAGCGGCAAGCCGTACAGGTGGAAATGCAAGGTCGCCTGCTCACCCTCAACGCGAATCCCGTGCAGGTCTTCACCGAGGAACGAGATAGAGGTGCCCGGCTGCACGACGACTTCTTTCTCAAGGGTCAGGGTGGTGAAGCCTTCCTCACGCCCTTCATCGTTGCGGCCATACACGTAGTTGATTTCCTGGCCTTCAACGGCACTGATGATCGCCCAGGTTTCGTGGTTGTGCGGGAGGGTGCTTTTGCCCGGCAGCAACGAGTTCAGGTACAGGGTCGGCGTGTCGCCGTCGTCGTTCAGGCGATAGCGGAACGCGGTACTGCCCTGGCCCGGCACCGGCGCGGGGAATTCGCTGAAGTTGAACAGGTCCCGGCGCTCGGCCAGGGTTTCCAGCAGCCCGACGATTTCCACCAGGGCCGCGCGGTCTACGCCACGCTGGTTGATGACGCGGATCTGCTGCAGGAAGTCTTCGATAACGGCGGCACGGTTTGCGGTACTCATGACGAGGTTCCTCTTGTTAGACGGACAGGGTGTAGCGGCTCAGGTTGGTCAACAGGTACGGATCATTGGCGATCGGTGGCCGACGGCCGGGATCGCCCAAGGCATGGCGCAGGAATTCCTGGGTCCGTTCACTGGTGGGGCGCTGGAAGATCTGCTCGGCGCTGCCGTGCTCGACGATCACGCCGTTTTCGGTGAAATAGACGATGTCGCTGATCTCTTCGGCAAAGCGCATTTCGTGGGTCACCAGCACGCAGGTCATGCCTTCTTCGGTCAGCTCGCGAATCACCGTCAGTACTTCACCGACGGTTTCCGGGTCCAGGGCCGAGGTCACTTCATCGAACAGGATCAGCTCGGGGCGCATCGCCAACGCCCGGGCAATCGCCACCCGCTGCTGTTGGCCGCCGGACAATTGGCCCGGATAGGCATCGGCCTTGTGCTCCATGCGCACCTTGGCCAACAGCGCCCGGGCATCTTTCTCGGCATCGGCACGGTTGCGACCGAGCACCTTGCGCGGGGCGATCACCAGGTTTTCCAGCACGGACAAATGCGGGAACAGGTTGTATTGCTGGAATACAAAACCCACACGCTTGCGCAACTCGATGCGCTGGGCTTCCTGGGTCAGCGTATCGACCCGGGTTTCGCCCACGCGAATGGTGCCGCGCTGGGGCTGCAACAGGCCGGTGATACAGCGCAGGATGGTCGACTTGCCCGAGCCCGACGGGCCGATGATCGACACCGCCTGGCCGCGATGCACATCGAGGTCGATGCCCTTGAGCACCCGGTTGTCACCGAACGACAGCTGCAAATCCCGCAGGCTGACCAGGGGTTCAATAGAAGGCATAACGGCGCTCCAGGCGTTGGGTCAAACGGGAAATCGGGTAGCAGTAGGCGAAGAACAGGACCAACAGGCTGAGGTAGATCACCACGGTAAAGCCGGTCATGTTCACGGTGTTGCTGGCGATCTGTGCGGTATCGATCACGTCGTGCACGCCCACCAGCGACGCCAGGGCGGTGCCCATGGTGACCACCGCGTAGAGGTTCATCCACGGCGGCAACATGCGCTTGAAGCACTGGGGCAGAATGATCGAGCTGAATATCTGGCCGCGGGTAAATGCCAGCGAGCGCGCCGCTTCCCATTGGGTGCTGGGGATCGAGCCGATGGCGCCGCGAAAGATCTCCGCCACGTTGGCGCTGGCCGGCAATGCCAGGCCAATCGTCACCTTGACCCAGTCCGGGAACGACACGTAGCTGCTGCCGATATGGATCTCGAACGGGAACACGTAGGTGGTGAAATAGATCAGCACCAGCCACGGTGCATTGCGGAAAACCTGCACCCAGATCCGCGCGGGCAACCGCAGCAGGCGCAGGGGTGACAGGGCCAACGCGCCCACCATCAGGCCCAGCAGCGAACCAAGACCAATCGCCACCAGGCTGATCAGGATGTTCTGGCCGAAACCAGTCACCAGCGCCGGCGACCATTGCAGCAACGCCGACAGCACCGGGAATGAATCAATGGCCATAGCCGGGCATCCTCAGGCGCGCTTCCAGCCAGCGCCCCACACAATTGACGGTAAAACTCAGCAAGCCGAAAAAGCTCAGGATCAGAATCATCAGCTCCAGCACATTGTCGCTCTGGGTCCAGATCATGATCGAGGCGTAGGTGATATCGCCCACGGCGATGGCCGAGGCCACGGCGGTCATTTTCACCAGGTCGATCAGGTTGTTGATCAGCGACGGCAGCGCGAAGCGCAGGGCCAACGGCAACTGCACATTCCACAGCAATTGCCGGCTGCTGAACGCCAGGGAGCTGGCGGCTTCCAGGGTCACGGCGGGCACCGCCTCGATGCCGGCGCGCAGGGCTTCGGCGTGGAACGCGCCCTTGTGCAGCGAAATCACGATAACCACCCAGGCAAACGGCGTCAGCGGGTTGGCCGCGCCGACGGCCTGGGTCAGCAGCATGTTCAACACCAGGAATGCGCAGTACAGCTGCACCAGGGTCGGCGTGTTGCGGGTGACTTCGATAAACACCCGCGCCGGTTTGGCCAGCCACGGGTTGCCGGAAGTCAGCAGCGCCGCCAGGCTGATCCCGGCCAGCAGGCTGCCGACGATGGTGAACAGGCACAACAGCACCGTGGTCAGCGCGCCCTGCTCCAGGGTGCCGCGCTGATAGGCATCCAGCAGGAAGCTGTAGTTGAGGCCGATACCGGCGGCCCAGTGCACAAAAAGCTCCAGCCAATGACTCATTCGACGCCCCGCAGCTTGCCGCAGGCGACAGCGATACGGCGGCCGGCCTCGGCCACGCTGTCGGTCGCCGTGGCGATGGACAGGCGAAACCACGGCGACAGGCCGTAGGCACTGCCCGCTACTCCGGCGACGCCCTCCTCCAGCAAGTACGCGACGACATCGCCATCATCGTCCAGGCGCTGACCGTCCGGGCGATAGCGGCCAAGCAACCCGGCGCAACGCACGAACACGAAAAAGCCGCCCTGGGGTTCGAGTACTTCCAGGCCGTCGACAGTGCCGAGGGCCATCATCAACAGGTCCCGGCGCAGCTGATAGGCCGCTACCTGCTCGGCCAAAAAGCCCAGCCCGCCGGTGAATGCCGCCAATGCAGCAGCCTGGCCCACGGAGGAAGCACCGGAGGTGGATTGCGACTGAACAACCGCCATTGCATGGGTCAAGGCCTGCGGTCCGGCGCCGAAACCGATGCGCCAGCCGGTCATGGCGTAGGTCTTGGACACGCCGCCCACCAGCAGGCAACGGTCCTGCAAATCCGGCGCGACGTTCAGCAGGCTCTGGGCCGGGCGCCCGTCGAAGCGGATGTGTTCGTAGAGTTCATCCAGCAGCACCAGCACCTGGGGATGGCGACGCAGCACCTCAGCCAGCGCGTGCAGTTCAGCCTCGCTATACACCGCACCGCTCGGGTTGCCCGGGCCGTTAAGGATCAGCCAGCGGGTGCGTTGATTGATGTGTTGCTCCAGCTGGGCGGGCAGCAGCTTGCAACCCTGCTCCAGCCCGCACTCGATAAAAACCGGCTCGCCACCGTTGAAGCGCACGCTGTCGGGGAACGACGGCCAGTAAGGCGTCGGCACCAGCACTTGATCGCCGTCGTCGAGGGTTGCGGCGAAGGCGTTGAAGATGATTTGTTTCGCGCCGTTGGCGATCACGATATTCGGCAGCGAATAGTCCAGGTGGTTTTCTTCGGCCAGTTTTCGCTGCACGGCCACGCGCAAGGCTTTTACCCCGGGTGTCGGCGTGTACTTGGTGGCGCCCGCAGCAATGGCTGCGCAGGCGGCTTGCTTGATGTGCTCCGGGGTATCGAAATCCGGCTCGCCGGTGGTCAGGTCCAGAATGTCGCACCCGGCGTCACGCAGTTCCGTGGCGCGGGATTTGGCCGCCGCATTGGCCGACAGCGACACGCGCTGCACCCGCTTGGACAGGCGAACGGTCATGGCTGTACCTCCAGGACTTTGCCGGGATTGAGCAGGTTTTTCGGGTCGAGGGCCCGCTTGATGCGACGCATCAGGTCCAGTTCCACCGGGCTTTTGTAGCGGCCCAGCAGGCCGACCTTGCGCTGGCCAATCCCGTGTTCGGCGCTGATGGAGCCGCCGTGGGCATGGGCGCTGTCGTGTACCAGCAAGCTCAATTCGGCGTAGTTGCGCATGTGCTCGTCAACCGTTGAATCCAGCGGATGGGCGACGTTGTAATGCAGGTTGCCGTCCCCCAGGTGCCCGAACGTGAAGTTGCGAACACCGGGGAAATGCGTCTGCAACAGCGCATCGGTATGGGCGACGAAGGCGACGATTTGCGAAATGGGCACCGAGATATCGTGTTTCATATTGCGTCCGGCACGCTTCTGCGCTTCGCTCATGTTCTCCCGCAGCAGCCATAGCGCTTCGCTTTGCGCCAGGCTTTCGGCGATCAGTGCGTCAGCCAGCAGTGACTGTTCGAAGGCTTCACCGAGGACCGTTTCGAAGGCTTCGCGGGCGTGGGTTTCACCGTGGTTATCCGACAGCTCCAGCAAGGCAAACCAGGGTTGGCTGGCGTTGAGAAACGGTTGCGGGCCCTCGGGAAATTGCTCGCGCAACAACGCCAGGCAATCGGCGCTGAGCAATTCGAATGCCGTGAGGTTTGCACCAAAACCGGCGCGGGCATGGGACAGGAACGCCACCGCCTGCGCCAACTCGTCAAACGCCAGCAGCGCTGTCGCCTGGGCCTTGGGCAGCGGGAACAGCTTCAGGGTCGCGGCGGTGATAATCCCGAGGGTACCTTCGCTGCCCACGTACAAATCCCGCAGGTCGTAGCCGGTGTTGTCCTTGCGCAACCCTCGCAGGCCATTCCAGATTTCGCCTTCGGCGGTCACCACTTCCAGGCCCAGGGTCAACTCGCGGGTGTTGCCATAACGCAGCACGGCGGTGCCGCCTGCATTGGTGCCAAGGTTGCCGCCGATGGTGCAACTGCCTTCGGCGCCCAGACTCAATGGAAACAGGCGACCGGCTTCACGGGCCACGTCCTGGATGTTTTGCAGGATGCAGCCGGCTTCGACGGTCAGGGTGTCGTTGTCGGTATCGATCACGCGCACCCGGTTCATGCGGTCGAGCAGCAACAATACCGCGCGGCCGCTGGCATCCGGTGTGGCACCCGCCATCAGGCCGGTGTTGCCGCCCTGGACCACGATGGGCGCTTCCAGGGCGACACACGCACGCACCACGGCGGCCACTTCCTCGGTGTTGGCCGGGTGCACCACGGCGATCACCTCGCCGGTGTAGCGGCCCTGTTTGTCGGTCAGGTACTGGGCGGCGTCTTCGCTGCGCTGCACATGGGCGGCGCCGAGCAGTTGTTGCAGGGTGGCGAATAGCGCTTCACTCATGGCTGTACTGCTCGTGCAGATCACGCAGGGCTTGGGACGGAGCCATGCCGGTACGTTCGCCGAGGGCGATCAACCAGCCGCTGCGATGCCAGTCGCGCACGATGGCGTCGAGCCTGGCCTGGGTGTCGTGTTCGCCTTTACGGATCCAGATCACGGATTTGGACGGGATCAAATCCCCCGGCAACGGGATCTCGTAGCCGGACCATTCGGCATCGCCGAGCAGCGCGTGCATGGTCGGGCTGACGTGCACCGCCGCCACACAGCCATTGCCGCGCAACGACAGCAGGGATTCGGACTGGCTGCGGAACGCCTTGATCTGCGCGCCGTAGGTTTCCTGCAACGGCTTGATGAAGTTGCTGCCCTGGGACACGCACACCGGCTTGCCCTTGAGGTCGGCCCACTGGGTGATGCCGGCGCCTTTGCGGATCAACGCCGCGCCGCCGACCTCTTCATAGGGCGTGGGCACGTAGTCGAGAATCTCGGCGCGTTCGTCGGTGTACTGCATGTTGGCGATCAGCACGTCGACCTTGCCCTGTTGCAGGAACTGCACGCGGTTGGGCGCCAGTACCGAAACGGTCCTGGTCTCCACACCCAGCGCCTGGCCCAGGCCCTTGGCCAGTTCGACGTTGTAGCCCAGGTGTTCGCCGGTCTTGGGGTCGATGGTGCCAAACGGCGGACCGCTGAGGATCACGCCGACGCTGATGGCGTGGCGTTGCTGGATCTTGTCGAGGGTGGCGTCGGCGTGGACCAGGCTGGCGCACAGTGCCAGGCCCAAGGCAGTCAGGGTTCTCAATGTCATGTGTCAGGCACCCTTGAACTGTTTCTGCAACTCCACCAGCGCCGGGGACGCCGGGGTGATGTGGTTGCGGGTCTGGGCTTCGATCAGCCAGCCGCTGCGGTGCAGGTCCTTGACGATCGGGTCGAGTTTGGCCTGGGTGTCGCTCTCGCCACGGCGGGTCCAGATTACCGATGGCGCCGGGTTCAGCTCGGGACTGAGGGTGCGGTAATCCTTCCATTCGGCGCTGTCGTTGATCAGCGGGTTGACCAGGGTGGAGTCATGCACCGCAGCGACGCAGTTGTTGCCGCGCAGGGCCAGCAGGGATTCCGAAGAGCTCTTGAAGGCCTTGATCTGCGCGCCCAGTTCGGTCAGCGGCTTGACGTAGCTGCTGCCCTGGGAGGTGCACACCGGCTGGTCCTTGAGATCTTCCCAGCGGGTGATCTTGCTGTCCTTGAGTACGGCAGCAGTGCCGCCGATCTTGTAGAACGGCGTCGGCACGAACCCGAGGATCTCGCCACGCTCGGCGGTCCATTCCATATTGGCGATCAGCAGGTCGACCTTGCCCTGTTGCAGGAACTGCACACGGTTGGCCGGCAATACCGGCACCAGCTGCACCTCGGCGCCCAACTGACGACCCAGCTCGTTGGCCAGGTCGACGTTCAAGCCCCTGGGCTTCTGGGTGGTGGGGTCGATGCCGCCAAACGGCCCGCCAGACAGCAGCACGCCGACCACCAGCACATGGCGCTGCTGGATCTTGTCCAGGGTCGCATCGGCCTGAGCCACTGCACTGCCGCCCAGGGCGATCAACGCGCCCAGGACCACAGGCAACCTTCGTTTTACCGCCGCGCGCACAAACCCCATGGAACTCCCCTCATTAGCGATCGGCGTACCCCGACCTGATGTGGGGGCATGCTAGGGAGAGTGCCGGGCTAACGGAAATTCAAATATCTAATATCGTTATAACTTCCCGTATATGGACGCGCTGACTTTTGGCCATATACTCGAATTCATTAGCCCTCGTAAAAACCCGGCGCGACAAAACATAAACATCTGTAATGTTTATCTTCGCACCCTTGATATAAAAACGCCCTGGAATGGCCATGTCGACCCTCGATCTTGAACTGCTCCGCACCTTTATCGCCGTGGTCGACCACCACAGCTTTGCCGAAGCCGGCACTCACCTGGCACGCACACAATCTTCCGTCACCCAGCATATGCAGCGTCTGGAACAACAAGTGGGCGTCAGCCTGTTTGAAAAACGTGGCCGGCAAAAACAACTGACAGAACCCGGGATGCAGCTGTTGCGGCATGCGCGGCAGATGCTCTCGCTGAATGACGATGCACTCAATTCCTTGCGGGAAAGCAGCCTCAGCGGCGTACTGCGTATCGGCTCGCCCCACGACATCGCCGACACCATCCTGCCGCCGATCCTCAGCCACATCGCCCGCTCGGCACCGCGCCTGCGCCTGGAGATCGACGTCGGGCGCAGCCCGTTCCTGATGGATGACCTGCACCGGGGCAAGGTCGACATGGTGATTTCCACCCGCGCCGATGCCAACCTGGAGGGCTTTGCACTGCGCACCTCGCCGGTGTGGTGGATTTGTTCGGCGCAATACATTCACTCGCCAAGCGAGCCGCTGCCATTGATTCTGGTGGATGAGCCGAGCATTTATCGGCGCTACGCCCTTGAGGCGCTGGAACGGGCGAATATCCCGTGGCGCCAGGCGTACCTGGCATCGAACCTGATCGGCATCAAGGCGGCAACCCGCGCAGGGCTGGGCGTAACCCCACGGAGCATGGAGATGCTAGGGCCGGATATGCGGGTATTGGGGGAAAACGATGGATTGCCGAGGATGCCGGAGGTCACGTACTACCTGTGGATCCGTCCGAACACGGCGAACCCGATTGCGCGCAAGGCATATGACCTGATCAGGGCCAGCCAGGGGCTGGCGCTGGGGTGACGGTTATTGCTGGGTCAATTGGGTCCATAGCGCGGGTGCGCCGGCAGACTTGGCGATCGCCTCGAGGCGCGCTGCATGCTCGGCCATGTCCTGCTCGCTGGCACGAATGATCGTGGTGGGCTGGCGATCCGCTGGCAGGCGGCGGATTTCCGAAGGACGATTGCCCGAGCCTTCCGCCGAACCATTGCCGTCCGAGGCATTACCGGCCAGGGACAGGCTGGTCTGGCCACCGGTCATGGTCAGGTAGACGTCGGCGAGAATCTCGGAGTCGAGCAACGCGCCGTGGAGTTCACGGCCGGAGTTGTCGACGCCATAGCGTTTGCACAACGCATCGAGGCTGTTGCGCTGGCCCGGGTGACGCTCACGCGCCATCATCAAGGTGTCGAGGATCGAGCAGTGCCGGGTGATATCAGCCCGGTCGGTCTGCCCCATCAGCGCGAATTCGTTGTTGATGAAGCCAACGTCGAACGCCGCGTTATGGATGATCAGCTGCGCGCCGTTGATGAACTCAAAGAACTCATCCGCCACTTCGGCAAACCGTGGCTTGCCCACCAGGAATTCGTTGGTGATGCCGTGGACGCCGATGGCGCCTTCGTCACTTTCCCGATCCGGTTGCAGGTAGACGTGGAAGTGCCGGCCGGTGAGGCGGCGGCCCATCAGTTCGACACAGCCGATTTCAATGATCCGGTGGCCGTCGGTCACCGGCATGCCGGTGGTTTCGGTATCGAGTACAACAGATCGGATGGCCATCAGGGTTCAGCTCTCAACGGTTTGGTACACTTCAAGGGGCGGGATCTTAACACGTCAGACGGCATCAGCTCTGTTTGTAGCCGCGCACTTCATCCACACCGCGGTTGGCCAGTTGGTCGGCCCGCTCGTTGCCGGGATGGCCGATGTGCCCGCGCACCCATTTCCAGGTGATGTTGTGCCGATTGCATTGCTCATCGAGCAATTGCCACAGGTCGGCGTTTTTCACCGGCTCCTTGGCCGCAGTCTTCCAGCCGCGCTTCTTCCAGTTGACCATCCACTCGTTGATGCCCTTCATCACGTACTGGGAGTCGGTCACCAGCAATACGTCGCAACGGCGCTTGAGCTCTTCCAGGCCACGGATCGCGCCCATCAGTTCCATGCGGTTGTTGGTGGTGTTGGCTTCGCCGCCCCACAGTTCCTTCTCCACGCCCTTGCACACCAGCAAGGCGCCCCATCCGCCGGGGCCGGGGTTGCCCTTGCAGGCGCCATCGGTGAAGAGTTCTACGGTATCGGTCATTTCACTGTCCATTAAAGCGGGATCCATCAAAGCGGGTTGCCGATAATCGACCGACAAGTGCCCGAGGTCGAGAGGCTCGACCTGAAATCAAAAGGTATGTTTACTGTTCGCTCTGCTTGCGATTGACCTTGGCCATCGGCATCGGCACCAGCTTGCCCATTGGCTCGCGACGCACCTGGCGCACCGGGCGCAGGCCAACGACGATCTTGCGCGCCACCAACAGGTAGAAACCCCCGCCGGACAATTGCCAGGCACCGGCCCTGCGTTCCCAGCCGGCCAGCCGGCCTTGCCACTTGGCAGACGCAAGCGGCGGACGATAGCACCCGAAGCGGCGTTTCTCCAGCGCAAAGCCCAGCAGGTTCAACCAGTCGCCGACTCGCGACGGCGAGATGCAGCGCGCCTGGCGCAGCCCGTCATGGGCGAACACATGGCGCAAGCCCCAACTGCTCCAGGGGTTGATGCCAATGATCAGCAAATGGCCACCAGGGCGCACGCTGCTGGCCGCTTCGCGCAGCAAACCGTGGGGCGACAGGCAGAAATCCAGGCCATGCTGCATCACCACCACATCGGCCGCATGCTCGCTCAACGGCCAGGCCTGCTCCTCGCAGACGATTTCAACCCCCGGCAGCGGCGCCCCCAGGCGCACATTGCGTTGCACCTGGGGTGCCGACGGCGGGGTTTGTGCCGACGGCCCGTAATGCACCAGGTAACCACCAAAGAACCGACCCAGCTCGTCTTCGAGCATGCGCCGTTCTTCATCCAGTAAAAATTGCCCGACAGGCCCGGACAGCCATTCACGGGCGGCACCGATCAGTGCCAGCCACTCGGGATCGGCCTGGGCGAACGCTTTATCAGTCATTGCATTCTCCAACGCGCCAAGAAGCTCTAAGATGCACCAATGTGTTCAGCTTGGCGAATCAAAGAATGATACAGATCAGTGCCCTGCCCGCCTTCACCGATAACTACATCTGGTTGTTACAGGATCAGCCGAACAAGCGCTGCGCGGTGGTCGATCCCGGTGATGCCGCGCCCGTGCTGGCCTGGCTCCAGCAGCATCCCGAGTGGACCCTCAGCGACATCCTGGTGACTCACCATCACCATGATCATGTCGGCGGCGTCGAGCAACTTAAAAGTGTTTCAGGCGCCACGGTCTACGGCCCGGCAAATGAAAAGATCCCGGCGCGGGACGTGGCACTCCAGGATAACGACCGCATCAACGTGCTGGGTTGGGACTTCGAGGTGTTTGCCGTACCCGGCCATACCCTGGGGCACATCGCCTTTTATCACGAGGGCGTGCTGTTCTGTGGCGACACCCTCTTTGCCGCCGGTTGTGGCCGCCTGTTCGAAGGCACCCCGCAGCAAATGCACACCTCACTGGAGCGCCTGGCGGCCTTGCCGGCCAACACGCTGGTGTACTGCACCCACGAATACACACAAAGTAACCTGAAATTCGCCCAGGCCGTGGAACCGCATAACGCGGATATCGCCGAACGGGTGGAGAACGTGCGGCAACTGCGGGCGAACGGCCAGATAACATTGCCTTCGACTTTGGCCCTGGAAAAACGCACCAACCCTTTTCTGCGGACCTCTGAAACATCCGTTAAAGAAAAAGCGGACGAACGGAATGGCCGCGATAACCGGGCCGGGAGTGAGGTGTTTGCTAGCTTGAGGTCGTGGAAAGATACGTTCTAAGCGCGCGGAATTTAGTACGTAATTTCTGAATGGTTGACCGCAACCCACGCGCTTTCTAGAATCGCCCGACATTTTTGCCCGGAACTTACTTCCAGCCAATGTCGTCATCTATTCGTAAAACCAACCATTCAGACGCATTGACCCGCCTGGCTCAAGCCGTGGCGGTGGCTGTGTCCGCTACTCTGGCGGGCTGCCAATCGACCCATTTTGCCGCACAATCCACCGTGCAACCCAAGCCAAACCTTACCGCCAAGATCAAGCAAAAACCCCTTTGGCTATCAGAGAAGCCAAGCCCGGAAGTGCCCCAGGATGTCTGGGAACGCATGCGCCGGGGCTTTCAATTGCAGGACGGGTTAGGCGTCAACCCGCGCATTGAACAGCAACGATTGTGGTTTGCCAGCAACCCATCCTTCCTCGAGAACGCCGGCGAACGCGGCAGCCTCTATATTCATTACATCGTCGAACGCCTTGAAGAACGCAACATGCCGCTGGAGCTGGCGCTGCTGCCAGTGATTGAAAGTGCCTACAACCCAATGGCCTATTCCCGCAGCGATGCGGTCGGCCTGTGGCAGTTCGTTCCCGCCACCGGGCGCTATTTCAACCTGCGCCAGACCCGCGCCTACGACGGCCGCCGCGACATCACCGCCTCCACCACCGCTGCCCTGGACTACCTGACTCGCCTGCATGACATGTTCAACGGCGACTGGTTGCTGGCCCTGGCGGCTTACAACGCCGGTGAGGGCACGGTCAGCCGGGCCATCGAGCGTAACGAGAAGCTCGGTTTGCCGACGGACTACTGGAACCTGCCACTGCCCCAGGAAACCAAGGACTACGTGCCCAAGTTCCTGGCGCTGTCCCAGGTGGTGCTGGCCCCCGAGGCGTATGGCGTCAACCTGAACCCGATCGCCAACACGCCGTACTTCGAAGTGGTAGAAATCAAGACCAGCATGGACCTGTCACGGGTCGCCGCGCTGGCCGAGATCGACGAAGACGAGCTGTTCCAGCTCAACCCGGCCTTGAAACAGCGCACCACCCTGGACGGCCCGCAGCATTTGCTGGTGCCGACGTCCAAGGCGCAGTTGCTGGCCAGCAGCCTTTCGGCGATGAAGCCCGAAGAATTGCTGAGCATGCGTCCGAAAAAGCCGGTGTTCGACGACGTTGAGCACAAGGCCATTGCCGGTCGCACCCGCAACTACAAGGTGCGCAGCGGCGACAACCTGACGCTGATCGCCAAGGCCAACAAGGTCGATGTTCATGACCTGCAGCGCTGGAACAAGCTCAACGGGCAGGCGCTCAAGGTCGGCCAGACCCTGGTGATGCAGGACACCCGCAAGCTGGTGGCCAAGGCCGACAGCAAGAAGCCGGTGCAATACAAGGTCAAGAAAGGCGATTCGCTGTACATCGTCGCCAAGCGCTTCAACGTCGAGATGCAACATCTCAAGCGCTGGAACCCACGCACTGGCCAGGCCCTGAAACCTGGGCAGATGCTGGTGGTTTCCGGGCCGCGCTAAGCAGCAAACACGAGGGGGAACTGGCAACAGCTCCCCCTTTGTTCTTCACCCTGCCAACCCCCATCCAAGCCTGTAGTCTCCCTCCTGCGGCGCCAGCCTTTTTCCAATCGGAACAAGCTGTTACTGTACGGTTCATAAAGCCCAAGCCGCCTGGATCGGATCCCTGACTTGAAGCGTCCCCTCCTTCTACTAATAAGTCTGGCCTTGAGCTTTTCCGCGAACGCGACCATTACCGAGAGCCACGGTTATGCGCAGTTCGGCACGCTCAAGTACCCGGCCAAATTCACCCACTTCGACTGGGTAAACCCCGCAGCGCCCAAGGGCGGCACCTTGCGGGTCATGGCGTTTGGCACTTTCGACACCCTCAACCCGTACACCTTCAAGGGTTCCAGCCCGGTTTCCACCGCCAATTTCCTGCAATATGGGGTTAACGAGCTCAATGAGCCGTTGATGGTCGGCACCGGCCAATATGCCCCTTCCGGCGATGAACCCACCTCCAGCTACGGCCTGATTGCCCAATCGGTGGAATACAGCGAGGACCGCAGCTGGGTAGTGTTCAACCTGCGCCCTGAAGCGCGGTTTCACGATGGCAAGCCGATTACTGCCTACGACGTGGCGTTTTCCTATCGCACGCTGCTGACCGAAGGTCACCCGCAGTACCGCACCAACCTGCAGGAAGTGGCCCGGGTCGACATTCTTAACCGGCATCGCATTCGTTTTGTGTTCAAGCGCGCCGGCAACCCGTTGCTGATCCTGCGCCTGGGCGAGCTACCGGTATTGCCCCAGCATTACTGGAAAAACCGCGACTTCAAGGCCACCACGTTCGAACCGCCGCTGGGCAGCGGGCCTTACCGCATCAGCAAGGTCAGCCCCGGGCGACAACTGGTGTTCGAGCGGGTCAAGGATTACTGGGGCAAGGACCTGGCGGTCAACCGGGGTTTGTATAACTACGACAAGGTCGAGGTGGAGTTCTACCGCGACAGCGACGTGGCCTTCGAAGCGTTCAAGGCCGGCGAGTTCGATATCTATATCGAGCACCAGGCGAAGAACTGGGCCAACGGCTACAACTTCCCGGCGGTCAACCGTGGCGATGTGATCAAGGCGCAGATCGCCCACCAGATACCGACCCAGAGCCAAGGCCTGTTCATGAACAGCCGGCGCCCTGCCTTCAGGCAGGCCAAGGTCCGCGAAGCGTTGGGGCTGATGTTCGATTTCGAGTGGACCAACCGCACCCTGTTCAGCGGCGCCTATAAACGCAGCCTCAGCTATTACCCCAACAGCGAATTCTCCGCCACCGGCGTGCCGACCGGTCATGAGTGGCTGATGCTGTCGCCCTATCGCGACCAACTGCCGGCCAACCTGTTTACCCAGCCCTTCAGCCTGCCCCAGACCGACGGTCGTGGCATTCCTCGCGACACGATGCGCCGCGCCCTCGCATTGTTGGCGGACGCCGGCTGGAAGCTGTCCGGGCAACGCTTGCTCAACAGTGACGGACAGCCGCTGAGGCTGGAGATTCTGCTGGTGAACCCGAACCTGGAGCGCATCCTGCAGCCCTATGTCGAGAATCTGACAAGCATCGGCGTCGATGCCCGCTTGCGCACGGTAGACCGCGCACAGTACAAACAACGCCTCGATCAGTTCGACTTCGACATGATTCTGATGACCCTCAACCAGACCCTCAGCCCCGGCCTTGAGCAGTGGCAGTATTTCCACTCCAGCCAGGCGGGGATCAAGGGCAGCAAGAATTACGCAGGCATCGCCAACCCGGTGGTCGACCACCTGCTGGACCAACTGCTGGCGGCGCAAACCCGTGAAGAACAGTTGGCCGCCGGCCGGGCGCTGGACCGCGTCCTGCTGTGGCAGCACTACAGTATTCCCAACTGGTACCTCAACTATCATCGCCTGGCGTACCGCAACCGGTTCGCCTTCGTCACCACGCCGCCCTACAGCCTGGGCCTGAGCGCATGGTGGCTGAAAGCTTCGGAGAAAGCCCAATGATACCTTTGCGTACTGCGATCCTTGGCAGCCTGCTGTTTTGCGCCGCGGCCAATGCGGCCCCGCAACATGCCCTGACCCTCTACAACGAACCGCCCAAGTACCCCGCCGATTTCAAACACGTCGACTACGTAAATCCGGATGCCCCCAAGGGTGGTACCTTCCGCGTATCCAGCATGGGCAGCTTCGACAGCCTCAACCCATTCATCAGCAAGGGCGTGCCGGCAGATGATATCGGCCTGATCTACGACACCCTGGCCCAGCAAAGCCTGGACGAACCCATCACCGAATACGGCCTGGTGGCCGGCAAGATCGAAAAGGCCCCGGACAACAGTTGGGTACGCTTCTACATTCGCCCCGAAGCGCGCTTCCACGACGGCCACCCGATCCGTGCCGAAGACGTGGTGTTCAGCTTCCAGACGCTGATGAAGGATGGCTCGCCGATCTTCAAGACCTACTACGCCGATGTCGACGAAGTGATCGCCGAAGACCCGCTGCGGGTGCTGTTCAAGTTCAAGCGCACCAACAACCGCGAACTGCCGCTGATCCTTGGGCAACTGACAGTGTTGCCCAAGCATTACTGGGAGGGCCGCGACTTCTCCAAGGGCAACCTGGAGATTCCGCTGGGCAGCGGCCCGTACAAGGTGGCCGAGGTCAAGGCCGGGCGCTCGGTCCGCTACGAGCGGGTCAAGGACTACTGGGCCAGGGACCTGCCGATCAACAAGGGTTTCTACAACTTCGATTACCGGGTCACCGATTACTACCGCGACAACACCGTGGCCCTCGAAGCCCTCAAGGCCGGGCAGTTCGATTACTGGCTGGAAATCAGCGCGAAAAACTGGGCCAATGCCTACAACACCCCCGCCGTCACCCAGGGCCGCCTGATCAAGGAAGAAATCCCCAACGGCAACCCCACCGGCATGCAGGGCTTCGTGTTCAACACCCGCAAACCGATGTTCCAGGATGTGCGGGTGCGCAAGGCCATCAGCCTGTTGCTGGACTTTGAATGGAGCAACAAGCAACTGTTCAACGGCGCCTACACCCGCAGCCGCAGCTATTTCGAAAACTCCGAGATGGCCGCCACCGGCCTGCCCGGCCCGGATGAGCTGGCGATTCTTGAACCGCTGCGGGACAAGATCCCGCCCCAGGTGTTTACCGAAGCCTTCGAGCCATCGAAGACCGACGCCAGCGGCATGATCCGCACCCAGCAGCGCGAGGCCTATCAACTGCTGCAAGAGGCCGGCTGGAAGATCGTCGACGACAAGATGGTCGACACCACCGGCAAGCCGGTGACCATCGAGTTCCTGCTGGCACAGACCGAGTTCGAACGCATCCTGTTGCCGTTCAAGCGCAACCTGGCAGACCTGGGGATCGACCTGGTGATTCGCCGGGTCGACATCTCGCAGTACATCAACCGCATCCGTTCGCGGGACTTCGACATGGTGGTGGGCAGCTTCCCGCAATCCTCATCGCCGGGCAACGAGCAGCGCGAGTACTGGAAGTCATCCAGCGCCGACAAGCCCGGCAGCCGCAACTACATCGGCCTGAAAGACCCGGCCATCGACCAGTTGGTGGAAGAACTCATCGACTCCGACTCGCGCAAGAGCCTGGTGGCCCACGCCAAGGCCCTGGACCGCGTGCTGCAGTTCGGCTACTACGTGATCCCCAACTGGCACATCAAGACCTTCCGCGTGGCGTATTGGGACCACCTCGGCCATCCGAAGGTCTCGCCACGGTATGACGTCGGCACCGCCACCTGGTGGAGCAAACCCGACGTGAAACCTGCGATAACCGTGGACACCAACCAGAGCGCCGATCCGGCGAGCGGGGGCGACTGAGATGCTGGCCTATATTTTTCGTCGACTGCTGCTGATCATCCCGACCCTGTTCGGCATTTTGCTGATCAACTTTGTGATCATCCAGGCCGCCCCGGGTGGCCCGGTGGAGCAGATGATCGCCAAGCTCGAGGGCTTTGAAGGCGCCACCAGCCGGATTGCCGGGGGCGGCGCCGAAGTCTCGGTGGCCGGTTCCAGCTACCGCGGCGCCCAGGGCCTGGACCCGGCGCTGGTGAAGGAAATCGAGAAAATGTACGGCTTCGACAAGTCGGCGCCGGAACGCTTGTGGATCATGGTCAAGAACTACGCCCGGCTGGATTTTGGCGACAGCTTCTTTCGCGATGCGAAGGTCATCGACCTGATCAAGGAAAAGATGCCGGTGTCCATCTCCCTCGGGTTGTGGAGCACCCTGATCATGTACCTGGTGTCGATCCCCCTGGGGATCGCCAAGGCTACGCGGCACGGCAGCCACTTCGACGTGTGGACCAGCTCGGCGATCATCGTCGGCTACGCGATCCCGGCGTTCCTGTTTGCGATCCTGCTGATCGTGGTGTTCGCCGGCGGCAGTTACTTCGACTGGTTTCCGTTACGCGGGCTCACGTCCAACAACTTTGATGAGTTGAGCTGGGGCGGCAAGGTCCTCGATTACTTCTGGCACCTTGCCCTGCCGGTGACCGCCCTGGTGATCGGCAACTTCGCCACCATGACGCTGCTGACCAAAAACAGCTTCCTCGACGAGATCAACAAGCAGTACGTGGTCACCGCCAAGGCCAAGGGCCTGACCAACCACCGCGTGCTGTACGGCCATGTGTTTCGCAACGCGATGCTGCTGGTGATTGCCGGCTTCCCGTCGGCCTTTATCGGCATCTTCTTCACCGGCTCGTTGCTGGTGGAAGTGATCTTCTCCCTCGACGGCCTGGGCCTGATGAGCTTTGAAGCGGCGATCAACCGCGACTACCCGGTGGTGTTCGGCACCCTGTTTATCTTCACCCTGCTGGGATTGGTGGTGAAGCTGATCGGCGACCTCACCTACACCCTGGTCGATCCGCGCATCGACTTCGCCAGCCGGGAGCATTGAGATGAATCTATCCCCCCTCAATCGTCGCCGGTTCGAGCGTTTCAAGGCCAACAAGCGTGGCTGGTGGTCGCTGTGGCTGTTTTTGATCCTGTTCGGCCTGAGCCTGGGCGCCGAGCTGATCGCCAACGACAAGCCGCTGGCGGTGCACTACGACGGCGACTGGTATTTCCCGGCGCTCAAGCGCTACCCCGAGACCACCTTCGGCGGCGAATTCCCGCTGGAAGCCAACTACAAGAGCCCGTATATCCAGGAGCTGCTCAAGGCCAAGGACGCGTGGACGTTGTGGGCGCCGATTCCGTACAGCTACCAGAGCATCAACTACGACCTGAAAGTTCCGGCCCCCGCCCCGCCGTCACGGGACAACCTGCTGGGCACCGATGACCAGGGCCGCGATGTGCTGGCGCGAGTGATCTACGGCTTCAGGATTTCCGTGCTGTTTGCCCTGACGCTCACCGTGCTCAGCTCAATCATCGGCGTGATCGCCGGCGCGTTGCAGGGCTTCTACGGTGGCTGGGTCGACCTGGCCGGCCAGCGTTTTCTGGAGATCTGGTCCGGCTTGCCGGTGCTGTACCTGTTGATCATCCTCGCCAGCTTCGTGCAACCCAACTTCTGGTGGCTGCTGGGGATCATGCTGCTGTTTTCCTGGATGAGCCTGGTGGACGTGGTGCGCGCCGAGTTCCTGCGCGGGCGTAACCTGGAATATGTGCGGGCGGCCCGGGCGCTGGGGATGCAGAACGGCGCGATCATGTTCCGCCATATCCTGCCCAACGCCATGGTCTCCACCATGACCTTCATGCCGTTCATCCTGACCGGGGCGATCGGCACCCTCACCGCGCTGGACTTCCTGGGTTTCGGCCTGCCGGCCGGCTCGCCGTCCCTGGGTGAACTGGTGGCCCAGGGCAAATCCAACCTGCAGGCGCCGTGGCTGGGCATGAGTGCGTTTGCCGTGCTGGCGATCATGTTGAGTCTGCTGGTGTTTATCGGCGAGTCCGCTCGCGATGCCTTCGACCCGAGGAAATGAGATGAATCAGGACAATCTGATCGAAGTCCGCGACCTCTCCGTCGAGTTCGTCGTAGGCAACAGCCACCAGCGGGTGGTGAACAACGTCAGCTTCGATATCAAGCGCGGCGAAACCCTGGCACTGGTGGGCGAAAGCGGCTCGGGCAAGTCGGTCACGGCGCACTCGATTTTGCGCCTGCTGCCCTACCCGCTGGCACGTCACCCGTCGGGGACGATCCAGTACGCCAACCACGATTTGCTGACCCTGAAAGAAAAGACTATCCGGCATATCCGCGGCAACCGGATTGCGATGATTTTCCAGGAGCCGATGACTTCGCTGAACCCGCTGCACTCCATTGAGAAGCAGATCAACGAAGTGCTCGGCCTGCACAAGGGGCTTACCGGCAAGGTGGCCACCAAACGCACCCTGGAGCTGCTGGAACTGGTGGGCATCCCCGAGCCCCATAAACGCCTCAAGGCCCTGCCCCACGAGCTGTCCGGCGGCCAGCGCCAGCGGGTGATGATTGCGATGGCCCTGGCGAATGAGCCGGAGTTGCTGATTGCGGACGAACCGACCACGGCACTCGACGTCACCGTGCAGCTGAAGATCCTGGAGCTGCTCAAGGAATTGCAGGCGCGCCTGGGCATGGCCTTGCTGTTGATCAGCCACGACTTGAACCTGGTAAGGCGCATTGCCCACCGGGTATGCGTGATGCAAAAAGGCTGCATCGTCGAGCAGGCCGAATGCGAAAGCCTGTTCCAGGCGCCGCAGCACCCTTACACCCAGGAGCTGCTGGCAGCGGAACCCAGCGGCGGCCCCGCCACCAATGAAGTCGGCCCACCGTTGCTGGAAGTCGATGACCTGAAGGTCTGGTTCCCAATCAAGAAAGGCTTCCTGCGCAATACCGTCGATTACGTCAAGGCGGTGGATGGCATCAACTTCAGCCTGCCCCAGGGCCAGACGCTGGGCATCGTTGGTGAAAGCGGCTCGGGCAAATCCACCCTGGGCCTGGCAATTTTGCGGCTGATTGCGAGCAAGGGCGGCATCCGCTTCGAAGGCCATCAGATGGACAAGCTCAGCCAGCAACAGGTGCGCCCGCTGCGCCGGGAAATGCAGGTGGTGTTCCAGGACCCGTTCGGCAGCCTGAGCCCGCGCATGTGCGTGAGCGAGATCGTCGGCGAAGGCCTGCGTATCCACAAGATGGGCACTGCCGCCGAGCAGGAAGCGGCGATTATCGCCGCGCTGAAGGAAGTGGGCCTGGACCCGGAAACCCGCAATCGCTACCCCCACGAATTTTCCGGCGGCCAACGCCAGCGCATCGCTATTGCCCGCGCCCTGGTGCTCAAGCCCCGGCTGATTCTGCTGGACGAGCCGACCTCGGCCCTCGACCGTACCGTGCAGCGCCAGGTGGTGGATCTGCTGCGCAACCTGCAGGCCAAGTACAACCTGACCTACCTGTTCATCAGCCACGACCTGGCGGTGGTCAAGGCCTTGAGTCACCAACTGATGGTAGTAAAACACGGGCAGGCGGTTGAACAGGGAGATGCACCCGCGATCTTCGCCAACCCCCAGCATGCCTACACCCGGCAACTGCTGGAGGCGGCGTTTTTGGTGCCCGGCCCCTAGCAGTAGAACCACCGTAGCAGCTGTCGAGCCCCAGCGAGGCTGCGGCTCGACAGCTGCTACGCCATTGGGTGTCAGAAATCGGTTGAGGCCGACAGTTCACGCCAGGCGGCGGTCTCTTCCTTGACGTAAGCCAGCTTGTCCTCAATCGCCTGCAACGTATCGGTGCCCAGGGCCAGGCGCATCGGCGGATGCGGCGCTTCCACCAGCTTGATCATGGCCACTGCCAGCAGCTCCGGGTTACCCGGTTGCTGTTGGTTGTAGACCTTGGCCAGCTTGCGCACCTCGCCGGACGTGGCGGCGTAATCGTCGATGATCAAGGGCGACTCCACCAGGGAGTTGCCATCCAGGAAGTCGGTACGGAAATAACCCGGCTCCACCACCGTCACTTTGACGCCCAAGGGTGCCAGCTCTGCGTGCAGCGCCTCGCTCAACCCTTCAACGGCAAACTTGGTCGAGCAGTACGTGCCGAATCCCGCACCCGAACGGAAGCCGCCCACCGACGAAATATTGATCACGTGCCCGCTGCGCGCCTGGCGCATGAACGGCAATACACCGCGAGTGACATTGAGCAGCCCGAACACGTTGGTTTCATACAAGCGGCGAACCTCATCGGCAGACGCCTCCTCCACCGCGCCCAGCAGGCCAAAACCGGCATTGTTGACCAACACATCAATGTGCCCGAAGTGCTCAATGGCGGCACGGGCAACGTCGGCAGCCTGGGATTCGTCGGTCACGTCCAGTTGCACCGCCAGCAGCCCGGGTTGCTCACCGAAGCGTTCGGTAACGGTATGGGCGTTGCGGGCCGTCGCCACCACCGCATCACCGTGGGCCAGAGCTGCCGCGACGATTTTCGCGCCGATGCCCCGGGAAGCCCCGGTTACCAGCCAAACACGCTTGAAGGAATGTGCCGTTGTCATGATCCGTACCTGATGGAGTGAATGTGGAGCCAAGGTACGCTGAGGCATTAGCCTGAAAAACCGTCTCGTGCTACAAGCACTCTGAAACAGAATTTCATAATGGCTGACTGATGAACCTTGATCCCTTCAATGGCTTGACCGAATTTCTCGCCGTGGCCGAACTGAAGAGCTTCACCCAGGCCGCTGCACGCCTCGGCGTAACACCGACGGCGGTCAGCCATGCGGTGAAGACCCTGGAGAAGCGCACGGGTGTGGTGCTGTTCCAGCGCACCACGCGCCGGGTAGCGCTGACCGAGGCCGGCATGACGCTTTACAGCCGCCTGCGCCCCGCCGCCGGGGAGATTGACGATGCGCTGGCGGCCCTCAGTGGCTACCGCGACCGGCCCATGGGCACTCTGCGGCTGACGGTGCCAAGGTTGTCGGGCAAGTTGCTGATCGAGCCGTTGATCCCGCGTTTTCGCGAGGCCTTTCCCGATGTGGTGCTGGATATTTCCCTCGATGATGCCACGGTGGACCTGGTGACCGAGGGCTTCGACGCCGGTATTCGCCTGGGGGAATCCATCGACAAAGACATGGTTGCCGTGCGCCTGACCCCGGACCTGAACTGGTCGGTAGTGGGCTCTCCCGCCTACTTTGCCAAGGCCGGCAAGCCGACAACGCCGGAAGCGCTCACGGCCCATCAAACCATCGGTTATCGCTTCCTGACCTCGGGCATGGCACACCGCTGGGAATTCGAGCGGGCGGGCCGGGAATTTACGGTCGGCGTTCAAGGCGGGTTGATCGTCAATGACCGCAACCTGATGATCGCCGCCGCGCGGGCCGGCCAGGGCCTGGCGTACGTGAGTGATTTCGAGGTCATGGAGGACCTGGCTTCAGGCGCACTGGAGCCCGTGCTGCAATCTTTCGTACCGCCAAGCAGCGGGCTGTACCTGTATTTCCCCGCCCGAACCCAGAGCCAACCGAAACTGCGGGCCTTTATCGACCTGGCCACCGCATGGATTGCCGAAAAGCGTGGGCGCTGACAACGCCGCAAAAGCAAACCAATATCATTTGCGCAGTGCCCGGCCCTTTGGTTTAATCGCGACCAATTCTTATTTACGCCAAGGCTTCTGCGCCACATGGATACTGTGTCGACCCCGTCCACCTCGTTCAGCGACCTCTACGGCAATCACCATTCCTGGCTGCTGGGGCTGCTGCGCCGGCGCCTGAGCAATCGCTGGGATGCGGCGGACCTGGCCCATGACACCTTCATCCGGGTACTCAAGCGCCCGCCGGCCGACGCCGATGAGACGCGGGAGCGCTCCTACCTGGCCACCATCGCCCGGGGGTTGTGCATTGATCACTGGCGCCGGCGCCAACTGGAACAAGCGTGGCTGCAAAGCCTCGCGGACCGGCCCCAAGCCCTGCAACCGTCGCCGGAGCAGCGGGCAATCATTGTCGAAACCCTGTACGAAGTGGACGCCATGCTCGCGCGGCTGCCCCACAAAGTCCGCGAGGCATTCCTGCTGGCGCAGTTGCACGGCCTGCCCTACAAGCAGATCGGCGAACAGCTCGGGGTAGGCGAACGGATGGTGAAAAAATACCTGGCCCAGGCGCTGCTGCATTGCGCGGTGCTGGAAGCCGAACTGGACGGGATGCTCGTGGAGTGAACAGCCCCGGAAAGCTCAGCCATGCCAGCCTTGAGCAAGCGGCCCAATGGTACGTACGCCTGCAGGATCAGCCAGAGGCTGCCCAGCACTGGCAGGCATGGCTCGGGCAAAGTCCGGAACACCAGGCCGCCTGGGGCTATGTAGAACGGGTCAGCCAACGCTTTGCGCCGTTGGCCGAGCAATCCCACAGCGCCAGCCGTGCGTTGCGCAGCTCTCGGCGCCAGACGCTCAAGACCCTGCTGGTGTTGTGTGCCGGTTCAACGCTGGCCTGGGGCACCTGGCGCAACACCGCCCTGCCCCGGTTGGTGGGAGGCTGGAGTGCGGATTACGCAACCGCCGGCGGTGAAACCCGCGAAGCGCTGCTGGACGATGGCAGTCGCCTGTGGTTGAACGCCTTGAGCGCCCTGGATGTACGTTTTGACCGGGTCCAGCGCTTGCTGCACCTGCGTTTCGGCGAAGTGCTGATCGAGACCGCCAAGGACCCGAACCGCCCGTTCCTGGTGGAGACCCAACAGGGCCGCCTGCGCGCCCTGGGCACCCGCTTCAGCGTGTTGCAGGACGGCGACAGCACCGTGCTCAATGTGTTTGAAGGTCGGGTCGAAGTGCGCACCGCCGCCAGCCAGCAACAACGAATCATCGAGGCCGGGCAACAAGTGGCCTTCACCCGCGATGGGTTCAATCTCCATTCACCCGCATCCGCCACCCGTGAGGCCTGGAGCCGTGGCGTACTGCTGGCCGACAACCTGCCGCTTGGCCAACTGGTCGCCGAACTCAATCGTTTTCGCCCCGGCCACCTGGGCTGTGATCCAGCCGTGGCGCAATTGCCGGTAATGGGTTCGTTCCCCCTCAAAGACAGCGACCACGCACTGCGCCTGCTACAGGCCGCGCTGCCGATTCAGGTCGACACGCTCATGCCGTGGTGGGTCACGGTCAGGCCCAAACACCCAGGCGCATAAAAACTTTCAGCCGTCAGTTCCCTTTTCCAAAACTCGTTCGGTAAACCCTGCAGATGCTTTCAATTCGCCGATCGATTTGATCCAAAGGGAATGTTCATGTCGCAACCCGTTCGCTTCACTTTGCGCCCGCTGGCGCTGGCCGTTACTGCTACCTTGTTGTGCCTGGGCGCGCTCGACGCGCAAGCCGCCGAGTCACCGTCGACTCAGGAAACGGCCCGCCACTACACCATCGCCGCGGGTTCGTTGGTCAACGTGCTGAACAGCTTCGCCGAGCAGTCCGGGATCTTTTTCGCCGGCCACAACAGCCTGGCCAGCGGCAAAACCAGCCCGGGCCTCAACGGCAGCTACACCCCGGCCAGCGGTTTGCAACGGCTGTTGCAAGGCAGCGGCTTGCAGGCCGTGCCCCAGGGCAACAACGGCTACGTGCTGGAGTTGGTCCCGGCCAACACCGGCGCCCTGGAACTGGGCGCCACCACCATCTCCGGCGAAGGCCTGGGCGCCACCACCGAAGATACGAACTCCTACACCACCGGCGCCATGGCTTCGGCCATAGGCCTGGCGCTGTCGATGCGCGAGACGCCGCAGTCGGTAACAGTGATCACCCGCCAACAAATGGACGACCAAGGCTCCACCAGCATCGCCGACACCCTGCGCCGTGCACCGGGCGTGAGCGTGCAGAATTACGACAGCGAACGCTGGGAGTTTTCCAGCCGCGGCCTGCCGATCACCAATTTCCAGTACGACGGGGTCAACTCCACCTACGACGGCGTGTATGACTATGGCACCACCAGCACCGACATGGCGGTGTATGACCGCCTGGAAATCATCAAGGGCTCAGCCGGCCTGATGTCCGGCTCCGGCGATCCTTCGGCCACGGTCAACCTGATTCGCAAAAAGCCCACCCGGGACTTCAAGGCGTCGGTCACGCAGACCTTCGGCTCGTGGGACAACTACCGCACCGAAGGCGATATTTCCGGGTCTTTGACCGACTCCGGCAACGTGCGCGGGCGCTTCGTCGGCGTGTATCAGGATCGCCAGTCGTACCTGGACCACTACCAGAACACCAAGGACATTGCCTACGGCATCCTCGAAGCCGACCTGACGCCGGACACCCTGCTGACCTTCGGCATCGACCAGCAGGACACCCGCTCCCGTGGCGCCAGCTGGACCGGCTTCCCGATGTACTTCAGCAACGGTTCACGCACCGACTTCTCGCGGTCCTTCAACCCGGCCGCCGACTGGAGCCGCCGCGACTTCCAGAACCAGACCCTGTTTGCCTCGGTGCAACAAAAGCTCGCGAACGACTGGTCGCTGAAAGTCAGCCTTGACCGCAAGCGCAGCCAGCACGATACCCTGCTCGCCTCCGCCAGCGGCGGCAACCCGGACCCGGTCACGGGCGACGGGATGTACATGTTCATGGGCAAATACAAGGGTGACCAGGTGCAAAACACCCTGGACATCAACCTCAATGGCCCCTTCAGCCTGTTCGGGCGCGAGCATGAATTGATCATGGGCTTCATGGCCACCCGCTCGAAGCAGGACGTGCCGGTGTACGGCTCGATCTACCCGCCCGTGGGCGGCAGCATTTACGACTGGCGCGGCGAATACCCGAAGCCTGACATTCCCCGCAGCGGCCAGAACGACATCGTGCAACGCCAGACCGGCGCGTACCTGGCCACGCGCTTGAGACCCACCGATGACCTGTCGGTGATCCTTGGCACCCGCGTCAGCAACTTCAGCGGCACCGACAACACCGACTTCTACGACCCGACCAAGGCCGACAACCGTTTCACCTACCGCCAGACCGGCGTCGTCACGCCCTATGCCGGTATCGTCTACGACCTGAATGACATCTGGTCGGTGTACACCAGCTACACCAAGATCTACAAACCGCAAAACAGCAAGGACGCCGACCGCAAGTTGCTCGATCCGATTGAAGGCGACACCTACGAAGCCGGGCTCAAGGCAGCATTTTTCGACGGCCGCCTGAACGCCAGCTTCGCCGCATTCCGCATCGAACAGGACAACGTTGCGCAGTACGTTTCCGGGTTTGAGACCGACTCGGTGTATCGCCCGATTGCCGGCGCCACCACCAAGGGCTTTGAAGTCGAACTGGCCGGTGAAGTGCTGGACGGCTGGAACGTCTCGGCGGGCTACACCTACCAGCACAGCCGTGACGCCAACGGCGATTACGTCTACGGCTCCGTGCTGCAAACCACCACGCCCCAGCAAGTGGTGCGGTTGTTCAACAGCTATCGCCTGCCCGGCGCCCTGGAGAACCTGACCGTGGGTGGCGGCGTGAATTGGCAGAGCGAGTTCTTCGGCAATGTGTTCCAGCCCGATCCCAACGACTCGGTGAATTTCGGACAAAACTCACGCATTACCCAGGACAGCTACTTCCTGGTGGACGTGATGGCGCGCTACCGCTTCAACGAGCACTTGAGCACCACGTTGAACGTGAAGAACCTGTTCGACAAAAAGTACTACACCGGCCTGGGCAACTTCGGCACTGGCTTCTACGGCGAGCCGCGCAGCCTGCAATTGGCGACTCGCTGGGATTTTTGAGCCCAAACGCCAGACTGCCGTAGCGCTTGCAACGGCAGTCGACTCGGGCTACATCCCATCAGGAAGGTACGTCTTTTGTTCTGGCCCGGCCCATCCGACGATGCAGGCTCCGGTCGCCCATAGCACGTGGGCGACCTTGCACAGAGCCTGAACGCCATGGATGACTTACCCTTTCTGTCCCACCTGTTGAAGAATATTTCTCCCTCCGCCCTGGACCTGATCAAGCACCAGGCATTGCGCCTCAAGGACGATCAAGTGCTGATCGCCGAACTGATCGCCGGTTTGATCAGACTGGTTGCCCAAGGCACCACCCCGGCAACCGAACCCATCTTGATCAGCGTGCCGGAAAATACCATGCTCGGTCGCTGGGTGCGGCTCTTCTGTGACGCCATCGGCCGCCCGGCCTTCCGTGAGTGGGCCTCACGCCATGACCTGGAACTGGCGAGCCTGGTGTTTCGGGGCGGCGATCTGCAGGCCACGATCCTGGAAGGCACGGTCAAAACACCGTACACCTTCACCCTGGACAAAGACTCTGATTGGTGGCGCGTCGCGAATCCGATCCTGGAGGTGGTGCAGATTATCGATACGGTCAACGCCGGCTTGCCATTCATGGAAAACCTCGTCGAACCTCATTCGAGGACACTGCCTCTGAACCTGGTATTGCCCTTCTATGGCTACCCGTTACCGACCAATCATTTGCAGGCTCAGGTGATTCTCGAAGAGATCCATACCCTCGACACGCTGCCCGGTGTCGATGAAAGCGGGCGGCTCAAATCCACCCTGCGCAAGCGCTTGACCGAAGAGCAGCGGGATTACCAACAACTGGCCGATGCGCTGCAGACGCTCCTGGAACAAAGTACAAACGGCAGCCCGCCTTTCGATTGGCTGCAGCTCTACCTGCAACGATGCACGCTGGACTCGGACTCAATGTTGTCGAGCACCTTAAAGTACGCGGCACAGCTGCTTTACGCCGTGACGCAGGGCGAAGAGTTCGCGAGCCTCAACCCTGCCAGTCAAGGCGCTGCCCCCACTTACCGCTATTCCGTCGACCAAAAAGTAGTGATCGCCGTGACCGACGGCCGCGAGGCCAATACCTCACCTCTGGATCGCTCCAACAACTCAGCGCTGAATCAGCAATGGGATGAGCTGGAGCGCCTGGCCAATCTCGCCCATACCGACATATTGCCGGACGCCAGCCTCAGCCTGGCCGCGCTGATGACGGCGTATCGGCTACCCCGTCCTGCCAGTGCAGGGGACGTTCAGGTCCTGGTGGAACAACTGCGCGCCACCAGCGCAGCGACGTTTCCCTATGTCAGCTCGGCCGCCCACTCGTTGGTGGCCGTCAGCAAACACATGCGCCATATCGCAGTCCTCAATGACCGTTACACCATGCAAGCAGCACTCAAGTCGATCACCCTCGATACGCAGCTCACTAGCACCCTGGACATGACGTTCAACCTGGCGGCTGACTCGCCCTTTGCCATGCTGGTGGACAAAGGGGCGCAACTGCTCGCAGGTTTGCGCCAGGAATCGGCCTTTCAACGCGTGAGCGCCACCCGCCAATTCAACCTTGCCCGGGTGTATGTACTGAACGCGGACGGCGAACTCAGTGGTTACGCGCTGGACGATGCGCCCAAGGTACTCACCCGTGCGGACACACCGCTTTCAAGCCTGACCTCGATGGCCGAACCCCTGTTGGAACTGGCCCGCCAATCCGGCGGGCGCATCAGCACCAATGGCCAGGTCAGCTTGCGCCAGTTACTCAACCTCTACCAGATGGCGCTACCGGCTACCCGTGACGAAGCCCATGCCACGGCACGCATCCTGCGCATCCCGACAACCAAACAGCCACGCCACGGCAACTACTGGCGGGCATTGCAGGTGATGCCACTGCTGGCGGCGCAACGCAAACAGGTGCTGCAGACCGTCGCCGCCTTCCTGCCCAACCAGGACGTAAAACTGTTCGACTACCTGAGCGAAACAATCGTCGGCGAAAAAAACCGTGACCAGGTGCGCGCCGAGGCTGATCTGCTGCTGCACCAACTATTGGCATCGCCCCCGGCCCAGGCACTGGCCGCGCGGCTATCGGAAACCGTGGGCTGGTACGGTGAACACGCCAGCGCTGCAAACACCCGTGCCAGCAGAAACGCACTGTTGTTTGCCGCACTGATTCTCAGCCTGGACGCGAATGCTGGTAAGCAGCGGGCCACTGTCGCCGGCTATGACCTGACCGATTCCTACAACTGGGGCCTGACCTTCCATGAAGTCCGTAACGCCGTAGAAGCCATGGTCCAGTTCAAGGTCCTGCGCACCAGCGCCGTACCCATGGCCGCGCACCTGTTGCTGGCGGGCATCGCCCCGGAATTCCTGGTGCGGGACATCCCTGATGAGGTGTCGTACATGAGTTCCCATACCTGGGTACATTTCAAGCAATACGTGGACCTGATCGAAGCTGAAACACCGGGTGCATCACGGGCCATGCGCTTCACCGACTTCATGGCGGTGATCTACTTCATCATGCCCTCCCGCCGGGTTCGCCGAGGCAGTCTGCCGATCGTCGACTGGGCCGTGGCCAACGGAGTACTGGCCAAAAACGTTGATGGGCACAGTACCACGCAGAAGAATCGCGCCATTGCCGCGTTGAACGAGCAGCTCAACCAGTTGCAGATCAGTTCCGAGTTGAAGAAGAACGGGCATACCAGCCTGTATGAGATAGCCTTGCAGGATCTTCAGCGGGTGTTTGCCGGTAGCACCGATCTGGAGCGAATGGTCATACAATGGCAGGCCAGGACTGGTAACCGCTCGGAGCCGGATATCGCCGCCAATACCGCCGTTTCCCTGGTTCAGTTGCACATGGCAGGCAAGCTGACCAAAGGCACAACGCAATGGCGCTCGACCCTCAAGGACGTTGATTTCGCCAGCATGGCGTCACGGTTCGATGAGTTGGGGTCAATCCATTCCACTTTCGCGGCCGAGTTCGAGAAGCGCTACACGGCGGTGCGCGCCGCGCTGCTACAGTCGATCGTGTATTGGATGTCACAACTGCCCCTGCTTAGCCGTAAAGGCATGGAATATGGCAGCCTGGAATTCCATCGCCTGCAAACGTCACGCACCAGTGCTGGCGGGCAGACATCGGGCATCGGGAGATTCGGGGTGCTGGTGTTGTGCAGGTACGCCGGCGACAAGCGCTTCTACGAATTTCTCCCAAAGCAACTGAAGGTTGCCCCATTACCGGGCCTGACCCTGCAAATATTCGAACAGGCCCTGCGCACCGGCAATACCCAAGGCAGCCCGCTGCCGATCGATTGGTCAGCGTACGCGCGCGGCACCATTCCCAACGGGCAGCAACACGCGACGGTCATTGCCCAACGTTTTGCCGAGCTGCCTGCCGTCTATGGGCCGGGCCCTGTGGTACCCAACACCTTCACCTCGCCACGCAGCCTGGCCATTGCCAGCATCGTGATTGACCAGCACTTGCTGGTAGGCGCCGATGAGGCGCGAGCGGCGGCGAAGCAACCCCTTTCCCTGGCAGACGCCATCAACGGCGTAGATCCGCGGATCGGTTTCCTGCGCAGAATGGAACCCGAAACCATGAAATGAAACGTTGCAGGCCGGTTTCTGTGTAATCATTCACTGCATTGTTTCCCGGTGAGACTTGTAGTGATGCGATCGCCCCTCGAACCGACTGCCCCGTCCTTCTGGCGCGACGAACGCCTGCCGTTCATTGAGGCTCGCACCATCGCCGACGGGCGGAAGGTCTGCTACACCCGCCACGCCCACGAGCACTTTTCCATCGGCGCGATCACGGCCGGGCAGAGCCTGTACATCCATGGGGCATCGACTTTCAAGATCAGCGCCGGCACCGTGGTCTTGATGAATCCCGGGGATGTCCACGCCTGCAACCCCATTGATGATCTGCCCTGGTCCTATCACATGCTGTATATCGATACGGCCTGGCTGACCGACCTGCAGCACCAGCTGGGTTTCAGCAAGGACCAGGACTTTCGTCCGTTCACCGCCACCCACACCACGGATGTCGCGCTGTACCGCGGGCTGAACGAGCTGTATGAGGTGCTGGTGGACAACCACGCCGAACACCTGCACAAGCAGAGTGCGGTGGTGAGTTTTTTCACCGAGGTGCAACAACGCCTCAACCCGTCGGAGACCCCGGTGCGCGAGGTCAATCACAAGCTGGAGCGGGCCGCCGACTATATCCGCGAACATTGCACCGAGGCCCTGAAGCTCGAAGACATTTGCCAGGCGGCTGAACTGTCGCCGTCGTACCTGATTCGTGCGTTCAAGCAGTATTACGGCATGACGCCCCACGCATTCCTGGTCAATCGCCGTATTCAGTTTGCCCGCACCCAGTTGCGCAGCGGCCAGTTGATCGCCGACGTCGCACTGGCGGCTGGCTTTTCTGATCAGGCGCATTTCCAGCGCACGTTCAAACAGCACCTGGCGGCGACGCCCGGGCAATATCGCGGCTGACTCAGGCCAGCAGCAGATACCCCACGCTGGCCACCAACAAGGCGGCCATCGAGCGATTGAACAGGCGCATGCCCTGGGGATTGCTCAGGTAGCGGCGCAGGAACGTCCCGGCGTACGCCCAGCACGCCACCGACAGGTAGCAGATCACCAGGTAGATCGTCGCAAACAGCCAGACTTGCTGCGCATCGCCATCGGCGACAAACAGCCCCATGCCTGCCACACACGCCAGCCAGGCCTTGGGGTTGAGCCATTGCATGATCGCCCCATAGAGCATCGACGGCGCCGCGGCCGTGCCTTCAGCGTCCAGGCGCCCATCGTCCACTGCCAGCTTCCAGGCCATGTACAACAGGAACGCCACCCCACCCCATTGAATCAGTTGGGTCAGCAGCGGCCAGCGCACCAGCACCTCATGCAGCCCCAGGCCGATCAACACGAGCAGCAAGGTGAATCCCAACGCGGCTCCAGCCACGTGCTTTTGACTGGCGGCAAACCCAAAGCGCGCCCCCGAACTGATGGCCACCACATTCACCGGTCCCGGGGTGATGGACGTGGCCAGGGCGAAGGCGGCCATGGAAATGATCAAGCTCATTGCAGTTCCTTTTTGTTGTGCGGGTACGGACTGAACCTTAAGGAGAAGATGGATCGCGGTATTGAAGAAAATGCCCCTGCCGGGAATGACCGAAAAAACCATCAGTTGAAACCCTTAGCCCACCCGCTGCAAAAGACAAATTTATTCCATTGATATAACTGTATTTTTCTCTTTCCAAAGGGCGTTTTTGATAGGAAAAAATGCGTGTTTCCCAAGGCAGACACGGTGCTAGAGTCGAGCGCACATCTGGCCGGATGACCTCAACCTGCTCACAAAAAAGGAATCGCCATGTCACGTCGCTTATGGGCAACTGCCTGCCTGCTGCTGTCCTTCTCCGGGGTTCAGGCCGCGGAACGCTGGGAAACCCTTCCGCCCACCCCGGCACCGATTGCGGGGGCCAAAACCGGCTATGCCGCCGTCAACGGCATCAAGGTCTACTACACCAAGATCGGACATGGTTCGCCGGTGATCCTGCTGCACGGCGGCCTGTCCAATTCCGATTACTGGGGCAACCAGGTCAAGGCGCTGGCCGCCAAACACACGGTCATCAGCCTCGACAGCCGTGGCCACGGGCGCAGTTCCCGGGACGAGAACCCCTTCGGTTACGACTTGATGGCCGATGATGTGGTCGCCGTACTCGACAGCCTGAAAATCCCCCGCGCCGATATCGTCGGCTGGAGCGACGGCGCAATCATCGGTATCGATCTTGCCCTGCGCCATCCCGACCGTATCGGCAAGGTGTTTGCCTTTGCCGCCAACACCCAGACCTCCGGGGTCAAGGATGGCGTAGAGAAAAATCCGACCTTCGCCGCCTTCATCGAGCGCGCCGGCAAGGAGTACGCCAGGCACTCGCCGACGCCAAAAGAGTACGACGCCTTCGTCGAGCAGATCAGCCATATGTGGGCCAGCCAACCCAACTGGACCGACGCGCAACTGGCGTCCATCAAGACTCCGATCCTGATTGTCGACGGCGACCACGATGAGGCGATCAAGCGAGAACACACCGAATACATCGCGGCGACCATTCCGGGAGCGGGCCTGCTGATTCTGCCGAACACCAGCCACTTCGCATTCCTGCAGGACCCGACGCTGTTCAATGCCGCGCTGCTGGACTTCCTGGACAGCAAATAGCCCCGCCTACTCTCCTGTCATCCGCTCCAGGCTGTTGCTCAAGTGCAACAGCATGGCGGCCCGGGCCGCGTCCGGGTCCTGGCGGCGGATGGCTTTCAGGATCGCCTCGTGCTCAAGGTTCGCCAGGCGCCCCAGCTCCATCAGGTCCGCGTCGCCGCGTTCCTCGGCATTGATCCGGGTGCGTGGGATTACCGAGTGGCCCAGGTGATAAATCACGTCGGTGAAATAGGTATTGCCGGTGGCCTGGGCGATCAGGCGATGGAAGCGCACGTCAGGCTCAACGGCACTGTCGTTGTTGGCCAGCGAGTCCTGGTAATCATCCAGTGCCTGGCGCATCTGCTGCAGTTGTTCATCGGTACGGCGCAAGGCTGCCAGGGCGGCTGCCTGGGTTTCCAGGCCCATGCGCAGTTCAAGAATGCCGCGCACGCTGGCGGCGGTGTCGTGGGTCAGGTGCAGGCCGTGGCGCTCGTCGCGCTCCAGCACAAAGGTGCCGACACCGTGGCGGGTTTCCACCAGCCCGGCGGCCTGCAATTTGGAAAGCGCTTCGCGCACCACCGTGCGACTGACGCCGTACTCGCCCACGATAGCGGACTCGGATGGCAGCTTTTCACCCGGCGCCATCTGTCCCAGGAGAATCTGCTGGGTCAATGCGGTGACGATGTCGTGGGCAAGGCCCGGGGAGCGCTTGCGATGAGGTGCCGAGCTGGGGTTTTGCATCAGGAATTCCGTTCTGGGGCGCTTGGCAATACTAGCATTCTTAGATGAGCCAACTTGTATGACAACAAACAAATACCTATAGGAGCGAACCTGCCCGCGAAAAACCCCGTCGCAGCGCAAACATTGCACAAAACCGCGCAATCGTTGACGATTTTCGCGAGCAAGCTCGCTCCTACAGAGGGTTGCCATCTTTGAAAATGCAGTTGTATGATGTCTATCAAGTTGTCAGACATCTCTGACAACCCAAATACGTCCCCGCACAACAATAATCAGTGGGAGTTTGACCCGTGACCCCTTCCAGCCCTGCGACAGCTGCGCCTGCCACCGACCCGGTCCTGGCCCGCGCGATCAAGAAGGTGAAGAGCCATGTGCTCCCACTGTTCGTGATCATGTTCATCGTCAACTACATCGACCGCGTCAACATCGGCTTTGTGCGTACCCATATGGAGCACGACCTGGGCATTGGTGCGGCCGCCTACGGCTTCGGTGCCGGGTTGTTTTTCATCGGCTACGCGCTGTTCGAAGTGCCGTCCAACATGCTCCTGCAAAAAGTCGGCGCGCGCATCTGGCTGACTCGCATCATGTTCACCTGGGGCATCACCGCCACATTGATGGCCTTCATCCAGAACGAAACCCACTTCTACATCCTGCGCTTTCTGCTGGGCGTGGCCGAAGCGGGCTTCTTTCCCGGGGTGATCTACTACTTCACTCGCTGGTTGCCCGGCGTCGAACGCGGCAAGGCGATTGCAATCTTCCTCAGCGGCTCGGCCCTCGCCTCGCTGATCTCCGGCCCCTTGTCCGGCGTGCTGCTGCAAATCACCGGGCTGGGCCTGCATGGCTGGCAGTGGATGTACATCATCGAAGGCATGGCGTCGGTGCTGCTGTGCTTTTTCGTGTGGTTCTGGCTGGACTCCAAGCCCCACGACGCCAAGTGGCTCAGCCTTGAAGAAAAGGATGCGCTGGTGGGCGAGATCGACCGCGAACAGCGCGAACGTGACGCCGCGACCACGGTCAAGCCGACCCTGGGCAAGCTGCTCAAGGACCGTCAGATCATGCTGTTCTGCGCCCTGTATTTCTGCATCCAACTGACGATCTATGCCGCCACTTTCTGGTTGCCGAGCATCATTAAAAAGATGGGCGACCTGAGCGACATCCAGGTGGGTTTCTACAACTCCATCCCGTGGTTGATCTCGATCATCGCGATGTACGCCTTCGCGGCACTGGCGGGCAAATTCAAGTTCCAGCAAGCCTGGGTCGCTGCGGCACTGTTGATCGCCGCCGTGGGCATGTTCCTCTCCACTACCGGCGGGCCGATCTTTGCCTTTATCGCCATCTGCTTCGCGGCGATCGGCTTCAAGTCGGCGTCCTCGCTGTTCTGGCCGATTCCCCAGGGTTACCTGGATGCACGCATCGCCGCAGCGGTGATCGCATTGATCAACTCCATCGGCAACCTCGGCGGGTTTGTCGCGCCCACCACCTTTGGTTTCCTGGAACAGACCACCGGCTCGATCCAGGGCGGTTTGTATGGCCTGGCGGGCACTTCGATCCTTGCGGCCATCCTGGTGTTTTTCGCCAGGACACTGCCCGGCCCGACCACCAGCAGCGTGCTGCAACCCGCACCCGTCTTGAGCAAATAAGGACTACACGATGAACACAGAACACCAGCACCACGCCAACAGCGCCCCGGTCGTGACCGGCCTGCAAGTCATCCCGGTGGCCGGTCACGACAGCATGCTGCTCAACCTCAGCGGTGCCCACGGGCCGTTTTTCACGCGCAACATCGTGATCCTTACCGACAGCGCCGGCCGTACCGGCGTCGGTGAGGTACCCGGCGGCGAACGCATCCGCGAGACCCTGGAAGACGCCCGCAGCCTGGTGATCGGTAAGCCCATCGGCCAGTACCAGAGCATTCTCAATGCCATGCGCCAGACCTTCGCCGCGCGGGATTCGGCGGGCCGGGGTTTGCAGACGTTTGACCTGCGCATCACCATCCATGCCGTCACGGCGATGGAAGCGGCACTCCTGGATTTGCTCGGCCAATTCCTCGAAGTCCCGGTGGCGGCCCTTCTCGGCGAAGGCCAGCAGCGCGACGCGGTGAAGATGCTCGGCTACCTGTTCTACATCGGTGATCGCCAGCAGACCGACCTGGCCTATCGCAGTGAAGACGATGCCGAAGACTGGTTCCGCCTGCGTCATGAACAGGCCATGACGCCCGAAGCCATCGTGCGTCTGGCAGAGGCGGCCAAGGCGCAATACGGCTTCAATGACTTCAAGCTCAAAGGCGGCGTACTGCGCGGCGGCGACGAAATCGAGGCGGTGACTGCACTGGCCGAACGCTTCCCCGATGCGCGCATCACCCTGGACCCCAACGGCGCCTGGTCACTGAAAGAAGCCATCGCCCTGTGTCGCGACCAGCATCATGTGCTGGCCTATGCCGAAGACCCTTGCGGCGCGGAAAACGGTTACTCCGGGCGCGAAGTCATGGCCGAATTCCGCCGTGCCACCGGGCTGCCCACCGCCACCAACATGATCGCCACCGACTGGCGGGAAATGGGGCATGCGATCCAGTTGCAGTCCGTGGATATTCCCCTGGCCGACCCGCACTTCTGGACCATGCAGGGCTCGGTGCGCGTGGCGCAGATGTGCCACGAATGGGGCCTGACCTGGGGCTCGCACTCCAATAATCACTTCGATATTTCCCTGGCGATGTTCACCCAGGTGGCCGCCGCCGCGCCGGGGGAAATCACGGCCATCGACACCCACTGGATCTGGCAGGACGGCCAGCGGTTGACCAAGGCTCCGCTGAAGATTGTCGACGGCCACATCAAGGTGCCGGCCAAACCGGGCCTGGGCGTGGACATCGACATGGACGCCGTGGCCCACGCCCATGAACTGTACAAAGGCATGGGCCTGGGTGCGCGCAATGACAGCGTGGCGATGCAGTTCATGATTCCGGGCTGGACGTTCGATAACAAGCGGCCGTGCCTGGTGCGCTGACCTCAGTTGAAGATCATCGAAAAGTGCGCGCCCACCCCGGCGCGCACACCCTCGCCGACCGCCAGCGCCACCGAGCCGCCGGCCAGGTTGGCATCGCCGCAGGCAAACACACCGGGCACGGTGGTCTGGCGCGTCTCGTTGGTCAGCAGATAGGGCCCGGTCGGCCCTTCGACAAACTCACAGCCCAACTGCTCGGCCAATGGGCTGGCCATGCGCGTACGGGACAGGGTGAAAATACCGTCCAGCGCGATCATCCGCCCGTCTGCCAATTCCACATCCGCCCGCTCACCGACAATCCGCCGCACCGCCGAGCTTTCGACGCTGACCCCGCGCCGATCCAGTTGCGCCTGCTGCTCGGCATCCGGCACAAATGCGCCGTTGGTAAAGAGCGTGGTGGTGCCCCAGTCCGGCAGCAGCATCGCGTGATGCATGGCCAGTGGCGACGTCGCCAGCACGCCGATGCGGCCTTGATCCAGTTCATAGCCGTGGCAATACGGGCAATGGAACACATGCTTGCCCCAGCGCTCCTTCAACCCCTCGACCTCGGGTAACTCATCCACCACGCCGGTAGCGAGGATCAAGCGTTTAGCGTTGAACTCACCGTTGCAACGGGTTTGCACCACGAAGCCATCCTGGTTTCGAATCGCTTCAACGGCGGCGTCCTGCACCCAGGTCACCGTCGGATATTCCATCAACTGCCCTCGCCCTTCGGCAGCGATCAGCTCCGGCGGCTGGCCATCCTGGCTGAGGAAACCGTGGGACGTGGCCGCAAACCGGTTGCGCCGCTGCCCGGCGTCAATCACCAGCACCTTGCGCCGAGCCCGCGCCAGTTGCAGCCCGGCAGACATTCCGGCGTAGCTGCCGCCCACGATAATCACGTCGTAAACCATGAAGATGACCTCTCTGGTGGCCCTTGCATCGGTTGCCGGGCACTCACGACACACCATAAGTTACATAAAAATACCTCGTCAAGCGTCTCGCCACTCCAATCGTTACGAACGATACTTTCGGGAAGGAAATCCAGAGGCTTGCAGATGAGAAACGACACCCGGCTTTCGCGCATGCTCCATGTGCTGATCCACATGGGCCGCCACGAGGAACGCGCCACCTCGGAGACCATCGCGCAGATGCTTGGTACCAACGCGGTGGTGGTACGCCGCACCCTGGGCCTGCTCAAGGAGAAAGGTTATGTGCGTTCGGAAAAAGGCCATCAGGGCGGCTGGATGCTGGGCAAGCCGCTGAGTGAAATCACCCTGCTGGACATCCACAATGCCCTTGGCACGTCGTCGATCTTTGCCGTCGGCCTGTCCACCGATCATCCGCAATGCCTGGTGGAACAGGCCGTTAATGCGGCGCTGAACCAGGCGTTTGACGATGCCCAGGCGTTGCTGCTGCAGCGTTTGGGAGAGGTGACGCTGGCACAGTTGGCGGATGATTTTGACGAGCGCTATCGGGTGGCGATAACGCCCGCACCCTGTGCGTGATGCACGCGACGCCCTAAGCGCCGCCTACCGAGCGCCACGCTGCCTCGGCCAGGGTTTCCCGGTACACCCGAGGGCTGCTGGCCGAGCGCCCGGCCAGCCAGGCACGGCAGTAGCTGTCGGCCTGGCCGATGATCAGTGATGGCAAGAGTTCGGCGGGCACCTGGCTGAGCTGATCACCCCGTCCAGGCAGCACCATCCACTCCTTCAGCAACGCATTGCGCGCCTGATTGCGGCTTTCCAGTTCAGCGGCGAACGGGCCCTTGGTCACCGCGAAATGCGCGTGGTACTGAAAGCGCGCCCACTGCGGTTCGCTGTCCACCCAATCGACATAGCTGTGGACCAGTGCGTACACCCCCTCCTTCGCCGTTTTGGCCGATTCAAGGTAGCGCCCACGCAATTCGGCCTGATCCTCCAGCGCGGTAAAAAACAGCGCGGCGACCAGGCCTTCCTTGTTGCCGAAGTGATGATAAATGGCGCCGACGCTGGTATCGCAGCGCGCGCGGATCATCTCGATGGTGGTGGCTTCAAGGCCCTGCTCGTTGAACAGGTCCAGGGCTGCCTTGAAAATATCGCGCTTCAATTCGGCCCTTCGGCCAGGGAAGCAACGCTGAAGCAGATCCGGGGTTTGCATGCTGAACAGGAACTCGGTCAGTGAAGAAGAACAAGCCCGGGTAGCTTGACAGATTTCCCATGGGCAGAATACTGTTCCGCTACAGAACATTATTCTGTAACGGAACAATATTCCGTAAAATTCATTTAATCAGCGAGGCAGCACCATGAGTCAGGCCCTGAGCATGTTCAACAGCGTTGGCCCCGAAGCGTTCAGCAAACTGGCGTGCCAGATGGCGCCCTACTTCAGCACCATCAATCCGTTGATGACCCAGTTGCGTCCGGGGTTTGCCTCGGTGGAAGTGCCGTTCAGCAAGGCCATCACCAACCACCTGGGCACGGTGCATGCCATTGCCATGTGCAACGCTGCGGAGTTGGCGGCGGGTACCATGACGGACGTTTCCGTGCCGGCGGGTGCGCGGTGGATTCCCAAGGGGATGACGGTGGAGTATCTGGCCAAGGCCAAGAGCAGCGTGACGGCGACGGCCAATGGCGAAGGTATCGACTGGCAAACGGCGGGTGACAAGGTGGTGCCGGTGGAGATGCTGGATGCGGAGGGGAAATTGGTGTTTACCGCGCGGATTATCATGAATGTGAAATTGGGGTGATGGGGTTGGGGGCATATCCGTTGCTGCGGTTATGGCCGCTATCGGGTTGCGCTCTCACAGCGGCCTACCAGCCGGCTTAAGTGGGGTGAAGCAACCGCAAAATCAAAGGCGGACACGGTCCAAATGTGGGAGCGGGCTTGCTCGCGAAGGTCGTTAACGATGACGTGGGTATCCTGATTCAACGCGGCGCTCTCAGGTTTTTCGCGAGCAAGCCCGCTCCCACATAAAGCGGCGGAGGCAGCTCCCTTTACTTACTTTGGGCTGGGCCGGCATTCCGGCTTTTCCAAAGTGACTCGCTGTAAGAGCGAAACCATAAGTCGCCGTTACCCAAATAACGGATATACCCCCCAAAAAAGCTACCCCCCACAATTCCCACCAATCACCTCCCCCGCAAACGCCTTACGCACAAACGGCGTCGAGTCCACGAGCGAACCATTGACCGTAGCGGAGTGATCCAGCTCAGGATAAAAATGCCATTCAATCCGGTCCCCGACCTTGCACGCATCCCTGACCAGCGCCTTTTGCCCAGGCACAAACACATCCTGATCCCGCCCCCCCGTACCGACAAAAACCGGAATATCCGTCTTCAACGTCGGATACGCCGACTCACGATAAACCTTGTCGAGCGCCTCTTTCGGCGACCGCTTGAAACTGTCATTGAAGCTGAGCCCATCAGCCATCACCCGCTGCTCAATGGCATGCAAACAATCCCGCTGGCTGCTCTCAAACGCAGGCACTGCACGCTCGCTCAAGTAATCCGCAGCCACAAACCCAGGATCAAACAACGTGACAGTACTCAGCCGCAGCAAGTTATAGGCAAAGGTCGGCACCACCGAACTGCGGGCCTTTTCCAACTCGGCACTGTCTCCCGTTTTATGGGTGGCCGCGTAAGGCGTACCGGTCGCCACCACCCCCACGATATCCAACTCGGGCGCATAGTCTTTCGCATAGACCGCCGTGGCAAACGCAGCACGGCCACCCTGTGACTGCCCAAACACCACCACACGTTTGGAGAGTTCGAAACCACCCGCCCCTACCGCGCGAATGCTGTCGAGCACCCCATAGGCCAGCGGACTGGTCAGCCCATACGGATGCAGGCCAGGCGTCCCAAGCCCCTGGTAATCGGTAGCGACAATCGCGTAGCCCTGAGCCAGCCAATAATTGAGATAGCGCGTATCCCGAGGGCTGCGACCGGCGAACGACGGCGCGCAGATATCGGCACTCCCCACCGTGCCGTGGGCCCACGCCATCAGCGGCCAGCCACCCGGCGGCGGTGTGCCCTTGGGCAGGAACAGCGCACCGGAAACGACAATCCGTTTATGGGTATCGAGACCGTCGGTGGACGTGTACAGGATGCGAATATTCTGCCCCGCCTCGGCCAGGCTTTGCTGTTCGGTCAACGGCTCGCTGCGCAGCATCCGCCCGGGTGACGCGGGCACCTTGTCCGCCCAGGTATAGAACGCGGGAACACCACCATCACCGACGGGCGTTTGCGCAGCACTCACACCACTGCATCCCGCCAGCAACACCGCCAGCGCAAGCGATAACCGACGCGACATCACCAGCCCTCTTTCAACATCCGCAATTCAAGGTACTGCAACAACATGATGGTCTTGCCGTCGACGATCTCGGCACTGTCCACCATACCCAGGGCCTCCTCGAATCCCAACTCCAGCACTTCGATATCCTCACCTTCATCCTCCAGCCCACCGCCATCACTGACTCGGTCGCCAGGCTGATATTCGCCGATGAAAAAGTGAATGCGCTCGGTCACCGAGCCCGGGCTCATGAAGGCCGAATAGATCTTTTCTACATGGCCCACACGGTAGCCCGTCTCTTCTTCCGCCTCCAGGCGAATGCGTTCCTCGGGGCTGGCGTTGTCCAGCAGGCCGGCGGCAGACTCGATCAGGTAACCGTGGTAGCCGTTAACGTAGGTAGGCATGCGGAACTGGCGAATCAGCAACACCGTGCGCCGCTCGCGGTTGTACAGCAGGATCGTCGCGCCATTGCCCCGGTCATAGATCTCCCGGGTCTGGGACTGCCAACTGCCGTCGCGGCGGCGCAGGTCAAAGGTGTACTTTTTCAGCACATACCAATTATCCGAGAGCAGTTCTTCGGCGTGGATGCGGACGGGACTGTTTTCCATGGCAGGACCTTTTTGTCTTGTGTTATTCAGCATGTCGTGCAAAATCGTGCACAGTCAAGAAAAAACATGCAGGAAGCTTCCGATGCTGACCCAACAACGTAAACAACACCTGCTGGATACGCTGCGCCGCGACGGCCGGCTGATTGCCAAGGAGTTGAGCCAGGCACTGGAGGTTTCCGAGGACACGATTCGGCGTGACCTGCGGGAAATGGCCAAGGAAGGTTTGCTGCTGCGGGTGCACGGCGGCGCCTTGCCGGCATCCCCCGCGATGGCTGATTTTTCGGTACGGGAACACTTGGTACCCGAGGAAAAAATCGCCATTGGCCGGACGGCTGCACAACTTGTGCAGCCCGGCCAGGTGGTGTTTATCGATGGCGGTACCACGTGCCTGCAACTGGCCCATCACTTGCCGGCGGACCTGAATGCCACCGTGGTCACCCACAGTCCGTCGATTGCCATGGCCCTGGTGGATCATCCGCAGATTGAAGTGATCATGCTCGGCGGGCGGCTGTTTCGCCACTCACTGGTGGGGGTGGGGGCGGCCACGCTGGAGGCCATCGGCCGGGTCAATGCCGACCTGTATTTCATGGGGGTGTGCAGCGTGCACCCGAATGCCGGCCTGTCTACCGGCGACTATGAAGAGGCAGTGGTCAAGCGCGCGTTGTGTCACGCGGCCGCAGAAACCATCGTGCTGGCCACCTCGGAAAAGCTCAACACCGCGTCGCCCTACCAGGTGGTGGAGCTGGCACACGTCAGCGCGATCGTCGCATTGGCCAGTACGCCGCGTGCCCTGCTGCAACCCTATGAAGCTCAGGGCCTGACGCTTTACCTGGCGTGACCGTCAACAGTCCTTGATGGCTTGCCATAACGCGGCGACTTGCACAGCGTCCGAGGCGTTGACCCGCGCCAGGTCAACCGGATACTCGACCCCCGGATTTTCCGCGAACCGCGTGGCGGTGAACTGGCCGTTGCTGGCACGCAGGATATAGCCGCTGTCCTGGCACGCTGCCGAAGCCAGGAAGATCACCCCAGGCGTGACCCATTCCGGCTTGAGGTTGTGCGGCTCGCCGGTCACGCCCCACATGCGGGTCTTGGCCACGGGTGAGATGGCATTGACCAGGATCCCGGCCTCCGCCCCTTCCCCGCTCAAGGCATTCATGATCCCCAGTTGCGCGATCTTCCCCGCGCTGTAGGCCGCCAGGCCGGGCTGGACGTAGCGCGTGTACATCGCACGGTCGGAGGTGGTCAGCACAATGCGGGGTGCGGCAGATCGCGTGAGGTGCTGCCACGCGTGTTTGCACAGCCAGATCGGTGCATAGACATTGACGCCCATGGCCCGCCGGATGAAAGCCTCGTCGGCGGCCTCGATGGGCTGATAGCCGACCCAGCCAGCATTGTGGATCAGGATATCGAGCTGCCCGAAATGCGTGATGGCGCACTCGATCAGCGCTCGACACCCCGCTTCGCCGGACAGGTCACCCGCGTGGCCAACCACCCGCAGGCCTTCACCCTGCAGCGCCAGCGCGGTCGCCTGTACCACCTGGGGATCAGCCCCATCGCCGAGGGTGTCGGCACCGATATCACTGATTACCACCTGCGCGCCGAGTCGCGCCAACTCGCGCGCATAGCTGAACCCCAAGCCACGGGCGGCACCGGTCACGATTGCGGTTTTACCTGTAAAGTCCATCGTCGCGTTCTCCTGATAGGCACTCCACCCTAACAACCCGTGGCCGTCCTGTTTAATACTGAAAAACAGCGATATTGATACCTGCGCCGTATCAAGCCCCACACCGCCATCTACCTGAAGGAACAGCCCAGATGATCGAAACCCGCCTGTTGCGCCAGTTCGTTGCCGTTGCCGAAGCGCTGCACTTTCACCAGGCCGCGGAGCGCCTGCATATGGCGCAGCCAGCGTTGAGCCAGGCGATCAATCGCCTGGAGGCAAAGTTGGGGTTTGCCCTGCTGCAGCGTGACCGACGTGGCGTGAAGCTGCTGCCAGCCGGGGCGGCGTTTCTTCAGACGGCCTACACCGTCCTCGGGCAATTGCAGCAAGGCATTGAGCAAGCCCGGCAGGTGTCCCAGGGAACCGCCGGCACGCTCACCATCACCTCGGTGTCGATCACCGGCTATCCGTGGTTGCTGGATACCCTCAGGCAGTTTCGCCTGGCGTTCCCCAGGGTTCAGTTGGTGATCAAGGAAATGCCCTCTGCCAACCAGGCCAAGGCCTTGTTGAGTGGTGATACCGATATCGCTTTTTTGCGCTACCTGCCAGGCCAGGCAGATAACATCGAATCCCGGCTGCTGCTGGATGAACCGATCCTGCTGGCGCTGCCCGCAGACCATCCGAATGCGGATGACGTCGCTATCGAGCTGAAGGACTTTGCCGGCGCCGATTTTGTGTTCACGCCCCAGGCATTGGGCAGTGGCTATCACCACCAGTTGATCGCTTTATGCGAGGCCGCGGGCTTCTCTCCAAGGGTGGTCCAGGAAGCCGATCAATTACCCACCCTGATTGGCCTGGTGGCGTGCGGGTTTGGTGTGGCGCTGGTGCCGCAGTCCATTGCCCGTTCGATGCCCCGTGACAAGGTGGCGTTTGTGCCCCTCACCGCCGCGTCCTCCAGCATCGGGCTCTACCTCAACTGGAACACCAGCAATTCTTCCCCCTTGGCCGGTCACTTCTTTTCTGTGCTGGATGAGGCGATGTAATACTTTGCAAGCAATGTCCGGTGACGACCGTCTGAATATTTCCTGCGCGGCCAGGGCATCTGTTAAAACCCGTGCTTCGCCTGTGTCCTGGAACCTTCATGTCTTCACGTTTTCTGTCCCGTCTCGGCCTGCGCTGGTTTCCCCTGCTGTGCATGGCCGCCCTGATCATCGGCCTGCCCGTGGGTTGCGCCGTGCTGCAACACAAGGAACGCGAGTTGCTGTTTCGCGTGGAGCCAGGCACTGCCAGCTGGTACAGCGGGTTGCCGCGTGATGTGCAGGAATTCGACCTGAAACCCGCGAGTTTCAAGGCAGGGCAGAATATTCATGGCTGGTGGTGGCCAGCGGCACAGAAGGACGCGCCGGCAATTCTCTACCTGCACGGCGTGCGCTGGAACCTCACTGGCCAACTGTTTCGCATCGAACAGCTGCGGGCCCTGGGCTTTTCCGTACTGGCCATCGACTACCGCGGCTTCGGCCAGAGTCGAGGCGACCTGCCGTCGGAAACCAGCGTGTACGAAGACGCGCGCATTGCCTGGGAACGCTTCCAGGTGCTGCAACCCGACCCCGCCAAGCGCCTCATCTACGGGCACTCCCTGGGTGGCGCGGTGGCCATCGACCTCGCGGTGGAACTGGGCAAGCAGGCAGCGAACAATCAGGTGCCGCCGCCAGTGCGCGGACTGGTCATCGAGTCCACCTTTACTTCCCTGGCAGATGTGGCCACGGCGGTAGCCAATACGTCATTGCCGGTGCGCTGGCTGCTGTCGCAGAAGTTCGATTCCATTGACAAGATCGCTGATATCCACATGCCGCTGCTGGTGGTTCACGGGCTCGCCGATGCCTTCGTGCCACCGCGCTTCAGCCAGCAACTGTTTGACGCCGCCCAACAGCCGAAACACCTGTTGCTGGTACCCGGTGCCACTCATAACGACAGCATGCGACTGGCCGGCAGCAGTTATCGCCAGGCGTTGGACAGCCTGATGCAATCGAAGCGCGCCACTCAGGTTGCCGGGCCCTCCACCGGGCGCCCAAACGACTCGTAAATCTGCATTTCGGCACCGGTTTCGCCGGTGCCTGTCAAGGCGCAAAGCCTGCCCATGCTGGCCATAAACAGTGACTGATCAAATATTAACCGCAGGTTAAATCGCCATACCCGCCGGGCTCAAGCGAAGTTATCCACAGAGATACCCACGGTTTTCGTGGACAACTCTTTTTACTTTTTTACGATTTTTTTGCTCAGTAATGCCCTGTTGGAAAGCTTGGCGGCAGCAAAATCTCCTGCATCACCTCGCGAATCGAAACCATGGGGTTTGGTACCGGACCGGGTGTGGTTTTTCCATGGTGCTCAGCTCACTCGGCAGGGCATCACCGACACCCCAACCCATTGCGTTTGCGCCTAATGCTGATTAATCTCGCATAAACACGCATCAACGAGCAAAAACATGCATAACACCCATGCTGCCATCGACCTGCCCTCCCTGCGCAAACAGAAAATCCTGTTGCTGCTGGAGCGCGACGGTAAAGTCACTGCCTCGGAGTTGGTGGAGCATTTCGCCGTTTCCCAGGACACCATTCGCCGCGACCTTGGCGAACTCGCCTCCGCCGGTCTGCTGCAGCGCGTGCATGGAGGTGCGCTGCCACGGCCCAAGGACACCGGCAAGGATTTCTTCACCCGGTTTGGCGAAACCACCGCGACCAAACGCCACCTGGCGCAACTCGCCGCCGATCGCGTGGAGGACGGCCAGATCGTGCTGTTCGACTCCGGTACCACCACCCTGCAAATCGCCCAGTCACTACCGCATTCCATCAAGCTGACCGCCGTCACGCACTCACCGATGATTGCCATCGCGTTGTCCGAACATCCCAATGTGACGGTGATCCTTGCCGGTGGCCAACTCAACCCGGTGACCATGGCCGCCAGCGGGCATGAAGCATTGCGGCTGATCCAGGGCATCAAGGCCGACCTGCTGTTCACGGGTGTGTGCGCACTGCATCCACAGGTCGGTATCAGCTCGTTGCACTTCGAGGAAGTGGCGGTGAAACAGGCTATGCTCGACAGCGCCTCCCACGTGGTGGCCGTCACCCTGGCCGACAAGCTGGGCGCCGTGGAGCCATTTGTGGTGGCGCCGTGCAGCCGCATTCATACCCTGATTACCGAGTGGCACGTGCCGCCGGGCAGCGTCGAGGCTTATGAATGCCTGGGGCTGGAGGTGATGCAAGTGGATGCCTGAGGGGCGAGCATCGCTTGGAGGGCAAGCGCATCGACCAGCGCATGACCGCTGGCCGTATTATCGAAAATACACCAGGTCGGAATGCCCTCCTCCAGGGAGGCTCTCAATACCTCGGCCAGCGCGCACAAACGCTCGGTTTCGTAAGCGCTGTGATAGATACGCGGCGAACCATGCAGGCGCCAATAACGCACACCTTGCCAGCCTTTCGGTGCATCCCCATCAGCGATCACCGGCGGGTCGGCGGCGACCCGTCCTATCTGGTAATCCCGCAATAGCCCGTCGGCCTGCGCCCAACTGGCGTGCCGCGGTTCAAGCACCACAGGACCAGGGAAGCGTTGACGCAAGGCTGTGAAAAAGCCGCCGGCAATGATCGGGTCGTAGCTTAAAGAAGGCGGCAATTGCACCAGCAGGCAGCCCAGGCGGTCGCCCAATTGCAGGCACTGTGCAAGGAACTCATCCAATGCCGTATCGCAGTCCCGCAGACGTAATTCATGGGTGATGTGCCGTGGCAGCTTGACCGAAAAACCAAAGCCCGACGGCACTGACTGCGCCCATCGTGCGTAGGTCTGCGGGCGATGGGGGCGGTAGAAGGAGCTGTTGATTTCAACCGCATTCAAGCACGCGGCATAACGTTGCAGATGGGTGCCCTGCCGGGGAAACCGTGGCCATTGCTCACGAGGCAGGCTCCAACCTGCACAACCGAGAAAAATCGGCATCAGAACAACACCGACGCCGCATCCCTCATGAAAATCTCCACCGTCTTCGGCCCGACGCCCTCGAACGCATTCAAGCGTTTTTCAAACTCCCCACGGTCGGCACTGGCATCGTGGATATGGCTGATCTTGCCCGCGTACTCCGCATTCAACTTGCTGCTGAGGTCGAGCAGGCGTTGCGCGGTGCTTTCGTCGTAACGCACGTAATGCGCCTCACCGAGCATGGCCACCAGTTCGCGAGAGGTGCAGTGTTGCAGTTTGCGCGGAGTGTCCCGGCCATGCTTCACCACAATCACCTGATAGGCCTGCGCCGCGATCTGCGCCTGAATGCGCTTGCCCATCAGGAAGCTGGCGACAAACCACTTGAACAGTGCGTTGTCATCACCGGGCTTGAGCTCAATACCCAGTTCCCCGGCGCTGATGGATCGACCCATGACTGCCTCCGTTCTTCACTGACCCAGCTTGCGCTCGGCCTTCGCGGCTTGCTCGTTGATCTGCTCGGTTTGCCGTTGTGTGTCCTTGATGGACGTCGGCGTGATCACCTTATCAACGGTTTCAGTCTTGGGGTTTGGGCGCTGCAAGGAACTGTCCTTCTCGTCAAGCTGGCGACCTTTCTGCGCCTGTTCGGAGCTGATTGCATTAGGGGTTTTGTCAGTGGTTTTTTCAGTGCCCATGGTGATTCTCCTGCTGTTAAAAGATCAGGCTCCAGCGCGGAGCCGTTATGCAGCAGAGCCCATGATTTTTTGATAGTTCAAGGGAATTGCGTGGGCTGCGGCCCGGAGAAATAAGCGCAAATTAATTTAAACCTTTTGCTCAGGCACCCGCTCAACAGTCAGGTAACGGCATCGCGCCACTCTTCAGGAGAAGCATCATGAAGCACTTGCTGATGAAACAAATGGGACTGACCTTCGCGCTGGCCGCAGGCTCGATTGGCGTGGCCATGGCGGCCACCTCCAACGACTTCGTGGACGCCGCCGCCCAAGGCGGAATTACCGAAGTCGAGGCTGGCAAACTGGCGTTGGAAAAGAGCGGCGCCGCCGATATCAAGGCGTTTGCCCAGCACATGATCACCGACCATACCAAGGCCAACCAGGAGCTGACCGCCCTGGCGACGAAGCTCGACATCAAGGTGCCGGACGACGCCAGCCTGACCGACAAGGCCAAGAAAATGATCCTGGAGATTCGTGATGAGTCTTTCGACAAGGCTTACGCCAACAACCAGGTGAAGGCCCACGAAGACACCGTGGCCCTGTTCAAAAAAGAAGCCGCCTCCTCGGATAACGCCGAACTGAAGGCTTTTGCCGAGAAGACCCTGCCGACTCTCGAAACCCATCTGAAGATGGCCAAGGAGTTGCAGTCCCAACACGCCAATTAATCATTGACCCACTCAGGAGACACTCGACCATGAGTTCGCAACTGCACGGCAAGAAGATTCTGATCATCACCTCCAACACTGGCATCGAGCGCGACGAGTTGCTCAAGCCGCTGGAAGCCCTGCGTGGCTTTGGCGCCACGGTCACCCACGGCTCCAGCAAAGGTGGCAGCACCCAGACCTTTCTCAAGGACACCGAGAAAGACAGGACGGTAGAGTCCGACGCCAAGCTCTCGGACCTGCACGGCAGTGACTTCGATGCACTGGTCATCCCCGGGGGCACCGTCAATGCCGACACCTTGCGTCAGGACGCGGATGCCTTGCGGCTGATCAATGATTTCGTCAAGGCCGGGAAAACTGTCGCCGCCATCTGCCATGGCCCTTGGGCCCTGATTGATGCCGGCGTGATCGGCGGCAAGACCCTCACCTCCTACAAAAGCGTGCGCATTGACCTGATCAATGCCGGCGCAGCAAACTGGGTGGATACGCAGGTGAAGGAATGCCCGGCCAATGGCTGGACCCTGATAACCTCGCGCACGCCCGACGATTTGCCGGCGTTCAACGAGGCCATTGCCAAGACACTGGCGGCCTGACGCCCGCCAATGCAAACAGGCGCCCTCGGGCGCCTGTTTTTTTCGATTCTGTCTTAGCCTTTGCCATGCTCAGTGGCATGTGTCGCCCGGTTCACACCCTTGGGTCCAAACAGCGCCCAGAGGATCAGCCCCAACAGCGGCATGAAGATCAGTACCACCAGCCATAAACCCTTGGTCTCCCAGCCACTGCCACTGCGCAGAACGCTGTTGATCGCCCACAGTTCCAGCAGCACCAGAATCACCGCCAAGCCAATCCAGACATATTCGATTTGCATGATTCATCCTCCTGAGGTCGTATGCGTTAGGTCAAGCAACGTGCCCGAGGGTTCATTAAAATTGCAACGGATGGCTCTCGCCCAACGGTTGCGGCACACGGGCCGTAACCTTCTAGACTCAAATGGACACTACCTTTTACCCCTCGGAGGCCCGGGATGACCGAGCACATCATCCACTTTCACTGCCAGATCGATCAGGGCACCACCGAGCGCTTTCGTGATTGCTGCCTGGACGCGATCGAGCAAGGCGCCAGTTCGTTGCTGTTGAACCTGTCGACCACCGGCGGCAGCACCAATTTCGGTTTTACCCTCTACACCTTCCTCAAGTCCCTGCCGGTGCCGTTGTGTGCGATCAATGCGGGCAATATCGAGTCCATGGGCATCATCATGTTCCTGGCGGCAAACCGCCGGATCACCACGCCACACTCGCGCTTCCTGATCCATCCGATGAACTGGTACTTCAACCAGAACTCGGTAGACCACCAGCGCCTGCGGGAATACCTGTCGAGCCTGGACAACGACCTGGCGCGCTACGTGAAAATCTACGAACTGGAAACCGCCAGCGCCGAAACCCACCTGGATATTTTCAAGTGCCTCTCGGCCGAGGAAAAAGTCATCGCCGCCCACGAGTCACTGGCCTACGGGATTGCCCATGAGGTCGAGCAGATCGTGTTTGCCGACGACATCAAGCACTGGAAAGTCAGCGGCGGCTAGGCATGGTTTAATGCATGCCAGCCGCCACTGGACCGTGCAACCTGCACGACCAGCGTCGATATTTATTCGATATAAACTATTGATTTATAAGCCAATAAATATTCCGCTCAACTTGGTACAACTCATGCTGTAGAGGTCTGGACAGGCGGGCAATTCGACCCGCCCTTTCGCTACCCGTGAGGTGTCACCCATGAATGCCATTGATCTTCTCAAGGCCGACCACGAACGCGTCAAAGCCATCCTGAATCAACTCAGTGAATCGACCGAGCGCGGCGTAAAGAAGCGCACTGAGCTCCTGGCCAAGCTGGAAATGGAAATCAGCCTTCACACCCGCCTTGAGGAAGAAATCCTCTACCCGGCTTTTCGCAAGGCCGGCGGCAAGGATCAGGAAATCATGTACCACGAGGCCAAGGAAGAACATCGCACTGTCGACTCCCTCGTCCTTCCGGACCTGAAGCAGACTTCGCCCTCCACCACCGAGTTTTCCGGCCGGGTGAAAGTCGTCAAGGAACTGTTGGAGCACCATATCGAGGAAGAGGAAAGCGAGATGTTCCCACAGGCCAGGAAGCTGTTGGGCAAGGCCTTGCTGGAAGAGCTGGGCGCGGAGATGGAAGCGATGAAAGCCGCGCACAAGAAAGCACCCGGCGCGAAGCCAATGGCGGCTTGATGTCCATTCGTCGCATGCCTGGAAACTATTTCAAACTTTGAATTGGCTGGAGGATTCCCAATTAGGCAACACCATTGATTCGCTCATCATTGAGGGTTTTCAAAATGGCTAATAGTGGAAAAACTACCCCAGGTGCTGGTCACAAAGACCAGAAAGACACAAACCGTAAAAGCGGCGGCCAGGGTTCAGGCGGCAACTTCGCCAATGACCGCGAGAAGGCTTCTGAAGCGGGCAAAAAAGGCGGGGCTCATAGCCACGCCCCAGGCTCCAAGAAGTCTTGATTGAGGCGTCGCCGAAGCCTGGATGTGCTCCGGGCTTCGGTCCCCATCGCCAAGAGGGATTGAGTCATGAAGACCAGCATTTCCCAAAGGATCGTACTTGTCGTCAGCCTGGCGCTCGTTCTGTATGCCCCCGCCTACGCAGCCTTCGGCGACAACACTGCCCCCGAGGCGCCCGCCCTGAGCGGCAACAGCGCTCCTGGCTCGGCACTGCCGCCCGGCACCTATCCCAGCAGCCCGTCCGGGGCTGACAGCAGTGGCAACAAGGACGCTGAAACGAAAGCACCTGCACCGTCTAAAACCGTGAAGAGCACGCGCCATAAAGGCACCTCGACCCAGCATCCCGGTACCAAGACCGGCAAAAAGGCCGTGCCAGAATCGGGCAGTTGACCGATTAGTTCTCGCTGGGGCCGCCGATAAAGTCCAGGCGCAGGTTCATCCACTGCCGAACGATTTCCCGGGCTGCTTGCCTGGCATCAGCAGCAGAGAAGCCGCGCTCGCGTTGCAGCCAGTCACTCGTCGCTTGCCGTGCGGGCTCAATGGCGGCCAGCGCTTGCTGACGTTGCCTGGCAGGCCACTGTTTATCCGCGCCCCAGTTGTGCAGGGCTGATTCCGGGTCCTGGGCCTGCGCTGCGGTGCCTGGCTGGAGAAACAGCCGAGGCGACGCGGTGGCCTTGAGGGAAAGCGTGTTCCAGTCGGCGTAGCTGGCAAAGCGGATGGTGCCTTCGTTCTGCGATGCAGTGGACAAAGGCTCGGTAAACGAATCGTCCAACCGCTTCCACGCCGGCTGTGCAAACAGATCACCCTGAGGGGCACAAATCGGCGCAAAGCTGTCGCGGGTGGAGCCGTACAACGACCCGAACGACTCATACGCGACCTCACCCTGCCGGCTGAAAACGAAACAGTGCACATACGGGCGTTGGTCGGCGTACATCTCATACTGTTGGCGCTCGATCATCATGCGCAGCAAGGTCAACATCACCCGGTCACGGCTGACAGCAGGATCATTCTGCAGGTCCTGCCAGATCGACCAGGGAAAACTGTCTTCCTTGAGTGCTATGAGAACCTGCTTGCGATTCTCCTCGGCCTCATTCTCCGTAACGCCACTGTCAGGTTCAAAACGCTGCAGGTAGACCAGCCAGGAGGCGGCCAGATCGTTCATCGGGTAGCGCCGAAGCCCTTCAGCTGCCTGGGCCGGATGGTACGGAATACTGGCAATGATTGCGTCAAGGGCTGCGGTGTCTTTGTGGGTGATGGTTCCCACCTCGACCACTCTCTGGCTCAGTTGGGATTGCAGGCAGCCGGGCAATTGTTCGGGGGTACCGGCACACGCGTTGCGAGTCTGCAACCACGTGCGCTGGCCACGGCGCAATTCGTCGCGCTGGTCGGGTGCCAGTTTGGCCATTGCCTGGCTGTAGTACAGGCCCAGCGTAGTGTCGAGTTCGCTTAATTCAGGGCTGGCGCAAATGGACTTTTCCACCGTGGTGGACGCCTTTTTACAATCGAAGGACGCGCCACTGGCAGGCATCGCTGCGCCTATCAGCGCGCCAGCGAGCAACAACATTGGGTAGGCAGAATGAATACGGCGGGCCATGGCTTTCCTTGGGTGAGTTCCTTTCAAGGCGCTCATTGTGCCGACGCGATTGCCAATGTCCAGCCTGTCGGCACAGTACTACGAAGCACTGGCCATGGAGGGGCGATCACTTGCCAGTTCACGTTCAATCTGTTCGATGCTGGGCAGGCTGGTTTGCAGCTCTGCCGGCAGGGATTCCACCAGCTGATACTCGGCAACCCCAATAGGACGGGAGCTGTCACGCAGAGCGTATTCGGCCACTACTTCGTTCTTGCTCTTGCACAGCAGCAGGCCGATGGTGGGGCTGTCCTGCGGGTGCTTGAGCTGGGCGTCTACCGCAGCGAGGTAAAAGCCCAACTGCCCCAGATGGTCGGGTTTGAATTTACCGGCCTTGAGTTCGATCACCACGTAGCACCTCAGCTTGAGGTGATAAAACAGCAGGTCGACGAAAAACTCCTCGCCCCCTACGTCCAGCAATACTTGCCGTCCCACGAAGGCAAAACCGGCGCCCAGCTCCAGCAGAAAATCGGTGACATGTTTGACCAGGGCGTTTTCGATTTCACGCTCCTGCGCGTCAAGGGACAGGCCCAGGAAGTCGAAACGGTAAGGATCTTTAAGTGATTCGCGAGCCAGGTCGGATTGCGCCTTGGGCAGCAGTCCGTCAAAGTTGCTGACCGCGTTGCCGCTGCGTTCCAGCAGGCGACCTTCGATTTGCATCACCAGGATGTTGCGCGACCAGTTGTGTTCGATGGCCTGTGCAATGTACCAGCGACGGGTTTCGGGGCCGGGCAACCTGTCCAGCAACACCAGATTATGGCCCCAAGGCAATTGTGCAGCAGCCTGTTGCACAAATTCGGAATCCGGCCACGCCTCCGCAAATGCACGCATGTACTTCAGGTTACGCGGCGAAAAACCTTTCATCTCCGGAAACGCTGAACGCAAATCCTGCGCCAGCCGCTCAATCACCTTGGTCCCCCAGCCCTGCCGTGCCTGCCGGGTCAGAATATCCTGGCCGATTTGCCAATACAGCAACACCAACTCGCGGTTTACCGCCAGGGTGGCACGTTGCTGGGCGCAGTGGATTCGACTCTTGAGATCAGTCAGCCAGTCGCTGTATCCCTCGGGTGGTGTGTTCAGGCTATCGGGGGTCTCACTCATTCCTTTTCCCTCGTGGGTTGGGCAGGCGGCCGATAGTAGCGAGGGAAAAATGCGTAATGGGCCAGCAGAATGCTTTCGATACAAATCAACTGGAACCGTACCTTCAGGCGCATCAAGGGGTGCCTCAACATGCGTGCTGTGGTCAAATGAGCCGGTCACTTCCATGGTTATTCCCGATCTATGAACGCCACACCCACCGACGACAGCCAGGCATCCACCGGGGACCGCATTCTGTTCCTGCTCAAGACCCGTGGCCCGCTGAAAACCACGGACCTGGCTGCACTGCTGGAAATCACCTCCGAAGCCGCCCGCCAGCAAATCCAGAAGTTGCAGGTCGCGCAGTTGATCGTCGGTGTATCGGCCCCCATCTCGGGTGCCGGCCGGCCCTCGTTGAAGTGGACATTGACCGAAACCGCCCAAAGCAAATTCCCCGATTCCCACAGCGTACTGACGTTGCACCTGATCGAGTCCATTGAAGGAATTTTTGGCAGCGAAGGCGTGGAAAAAGTCATCGCCAGCATGGAAGCGACGGCCAGGCACGAATACACCCAGGCCTGCTCCGCCGCGTCGACCTTGCGGGAGAAAGTCGAGATCCTGGTACAGATTCGCGAACGCGCCGGGTACATGGCGCAGATGGAGCCGCTGGACGATGGCTGGCTGCTGGTGGAGAACCACTGCCCGATCTGCGTCGCCGCCCGTAAATGCCAGGGGTTCTGCCGCTCGGAACTGCAGATCTTCCAGGCAGCCCTGGGCGATGAGAATGTGGTGGAGCGGCGCGAGCATTTGATTTCCGGGGACCGGCGCTGCGCCTACAGCATCCAGCCCCGCCGCCTGTAAGAAAGAGGCTGCGATGGGCTGCGCAGCAACCGCAATTCCAGCGCCGCAGTGTCCCGGATACACCAACGGTTCAGGATTCACGAGCGCTGCGCAGTCCATCGCAGCCTAAGCCTCACGCCGTACTCAAGCCCATTGCAGGAAGGACAGATTCCGGTGTAGTGGCGCAATGCCCACCAATCATATAACCAAGAGAGATCTTGGATAATACGTTGAGCGCTTTGAATTACACAAGCCAATACTTTTTACGGTGCCGTAAACAGCCTAAACCCTGACCCCCAGCATGCCGCTGGTAATGATGATCGTGACTATGGCGCCCATGCCGATCACCAGCCAGGTCAACAGCGAACTGCGTGACTCGCTGACATTGTGATTACGCAATACACCTCGCAAACCACAACCCAGATGCCCAATCAGCAGGAACACCGCCAGCGAGTAATGCGGCAGCAGCCGAATGCTCCATGGATCCGCCAATAACCCTACGGGCTCGGCCACGGCCCAGGCGTAATCGGTGTCGGTGCCGAAGTAACGCGCCAGGGTAAACACCGAGTTGATATGGGACGCGATAAACAGCGAGAGATAGGTGCCGGAGGCGGTCTGTAACGCGTCCAGCAGGTCGGCACGCGTGACGGTCTTCGGGCGAATCAACACCAGCCCGCTGAGAATCTGAAAGAAAAACGTGACAATGATCACCGGCTCCAGCCAGCCATTGCGATACACCCGTCGCAGCACGTCCATCACCGACTTATGCACATCGGTACCCAGTACACCCAGGAGGTGGTTGAACAGGTGCGGCGCGAGAAACACCAACAGGATCGCCACCGAGGCGATGCCGTGGGCGACACGCAGCTTGATATAGGTCTTGTCCAAGGTCACCAGGCTGGTGCTCGGGCCCGTTGACGACACCATCGCAAAAAAGCCCGCCAGCGCCAGCCACAGCCCGCTCCATACCGCGATGTCGTGGCCCTCGATTTTCATCAGGTACAGCAAGACGCCCATAAGCGTGTACGCAGGAGGCGCAGCCACCGCCAGGCACGACAAGCGTCGCGCCAGGACCAGGCGTGCGCTCATGACCGGTTGAACACCGGTGACATACACACAGGCAAACGCCAACAGCGGCACCGCATAGGCACTCAGGATCAGCGCCAGGACGACCGGGGTGCCGGCGCCTGCCACATGCGCCTGGTTACTCCACGCCAGCGCCCACGGATAATACAGCGCCGCGGCGAACGGCAGCAGCCACAGCCATTCCAGCCAGGGTTTGATAGCTTTGCTTAACATATTGATTTCCCGGTGATAAATATCACCCGGATAGTGCCCAGCCATCGCCACCCGCGACAATTAGGCACCCAGGCAAAAGCCTTTTACCCAATGGTCATGCCTGGAAGGCTTGCACCATGTAGTCGACGAACAGCTTGACTCGCAGCGGTATCTTGTCGCGCTGCCGATAGCAGATGTAATGCCCCCTGCCCCGCGCCTGCGCCGCATAACCCGGCAGCAAAACGATCAAACGCTGTTGCGCGATCCAGTGCTGCGCCTGATAGCCGGCCAGCTGTGCCACACCACCGCCGGCTACGGCCGCGAGCGCCACTAGCTCCGGGTCATTGAACAACTGGCTGTAAGGCAACGGCAGCCGTATGAACTGCCCGTCGACTTCAAACTCCCACACATGCGGCTTGCCCGACTGCGCCAGGCGAAAGGCGATAGTCTTGTGCGCCGCAAGGTCTTCCAGGGTCTGCGGGTAGCCGGCTGAGTGCAGGTACTCAGGCGCGGCGCAGGTGACGAAACTCATCGGCGCCAGTTGCCTGGCGATCACATCGGCGTCCTCCAGCCGCCCGTTGCGAATCGCGACATCCACGCGACCTTCGGCGAAATCCACATGGCGATCATTCAGATCAAATTCGAGGGTGATGTCCGGGTGGGACTTACAGAACCCAGGCAACAGCGGCGCAATGCACTTGCGCCCAAAACCCACGGTAGAGCTTACGCGCACTACGCCGGACGGCGACTGGGTAGCGTGTTTCAGCGCTTCGGTCGTGCGCAACAGATGCTCGACACTGGGCAGGCACTCTTGAAAAAACCGGCGCCCTTCCTGCGTGACCGCTACGCTGTGGGTCGTGCGTTCCAGCAGCTTGATCGCCAGTTGGGTTTCCAGGCGGGTAATGCTGCGACTCACCGAAGGCACTGAAATGCCCAGGTCGCGTGCTGCCTCGCTGAAGCTTTCGCTGGCCGCGACTTTCATGAAGGCGATGACGCCGGCGAAGTTTTTTCCGATGGACATCGGTGAGGTTTCCTTGAAGGGCGCACGCCAAAAGCATCGACAGTACCCAACCGCAAACCCAAGCGCCCTAGCCAATCCGACGGTTTTTCGGTAGGCCAAACTGCGGCTTTACAGCCCTTTTGATCTGGCACAAAATCCCTCCTTATCTAGAAAATATCGGGATCGCGCCATGCTTGAACACCCATCGATTAAGTTTGGCGCGGCCCCCGTGCAAGGTTTGGTCCGGGAGTATTTTCCCGGCTTGCGTGAACCTCACGTTCACCCGGAACACGCGCAAATCATGTACGCCATCAAAGGTTCGATGACGGTACTGACGGCCGAAGGCATCTGGGTTCTGCCACCGCAGCGGGCGCTCTGGATTCCGCCAGGTGTCAGCCACACCTTCAAGCATTCGCGTCAGGTGTCGATGCGTACCGTATATGTGCGTCAGGGCGCGGCCAGCATTCCACCGTGGGCCCGCTGCGCAGTGTTAAATGTCGGGACGCTGGTGCGCGAGCTGATCCTGGCCTGCGCGCAACTGCCAGGCGAGTACCCCGAGCACAGCCGCGAAAGCCGCCTGGGCACCGTGCTGCTGGACCACCTGGCATTGCTTGAGCAAGACGCCTTTTACCTGCCTGAACCCTCGGATAAACGCGCGGTGCGCGCCGCCAACCTGATCAAGCAAAACCCCAACGACACTCGGCCGCTCAAGGAAATCGCCTTCGAGGTAGGCGCCAGTGCACGCACCCTGGAGCGGCTGTTTGCTGCCCAGACCCGCATGGGCTTCGGCGCCTGGCGCCAACGCTTGCGGATGATGGTGGCCCTGGAAAACCTCGCGGCGGGGGAAAGCGTCAGCAGCACCGCCGCCGCGATTGGCTACGAAAGCTCCAGCAGCTTTATCGCCGTGTTCCGCTCGGTGTTCGGTTGCAGCCCGGCCAGGTATTTCGCCCAGCGTTGAGCCGGCCTACAGCAAGGGAATGCTGTAGCTGACCATCAACCGGGCTTCGTCTTTGTCAGCGCTGTCATTACCCCGCAGCACCGCACCACGCCACATGAACCCAATCCCCTTGAAGGTGCCGGCAGGAATCACATAGTCAACCCGCACGTCCCGCTCCCACTCGGTATTGTCACGACCTGCCGTGCGGATGTGGCTGCCATGTATGTAGGTGACGCTGGTCTTCAGCCCCGCCACGCCCAGGTTCGCAAAATCATAGGCATAGCTGGCCACCGTGGCCTGTTCCCCGGCGTTGACGAACTTCAACGACTGGGAGTTGGTGATCAAATACACCGAGCGGCCCTGCCCCTGGTTGATATGGGGGAAGTCACTTTCGCCCGTGGTTTTCTGATACCCCAGGCTCACCGAGTGGCCTTGCAGCGAATAAGTAAACAAGGCACTCCACAGGTTATTGTCGACCTTGCCATTGTTGACGCCCGGCCCGTAGTAACCCGAGCTGACGTAGCCCTCGGCACGCCCCGCCGCACTGGAGTTCTTACCGTCCGAGGTACTGTGGAAGTAGCGCAGGTCACTCTTGAACTGGCCCACCGGCAACTGCCAGTTGTGCACCAGGCCGAAGAAGTGTTGCTGGTAAAAGTTTTCAAGATTCGCGTAGTAATACTGCAACTGCATCTGCTTGCTTACGGCGTAATCCACACCACCGTAGTAAAACTGATTGCTGGACGTGCCCTTGACCGGATCGTTTGCGCCAGCGATGGACAAGCCCTGGCCGTTGCTGGAGTTACGGTCAAGCACCTGCTCGATTTTGCCGGCGACGAGGTTGAAGTCTTTCAGGTCCTTGGAGTCCACCTGGTAGCCACGAAAAGTCTGGGGCAACAACCGGCCGTCTTCATACATCAGTACCGGCACCCGGGGCATCAGCGTGCCCACTTTCAGTTGGGTCTGGGAGATGCGCACTTTGCCGGTGACGCCGGTCTTGCTGAAATCATTGGCAGCCTTGCCATCAGACAGCGGGAAGACGCTACCGGGTGTGTTGTCCTCCCCCACCTTGCCGGCACGCCCTGACGCATCCAGCCGTACGCCGTACAGCTCTTGCAGATCCAACCCCAGGCCCACCACCCCCTCGGTGAAACCGGACTGATAATTGAACATGAAGGCCTGGCCCCATTCCCGGTCCGAGGCCCCCTTGGCATTGCGCGTGTCCTGGTTGAGATAGAAGTTGCGCAGGTCCAGGGTCGCTTTACTGTCGTCGATAAAACCCGATGCAGCCGCCTGCTGTACAACGCCGAAAGAAACGGCCAGGGCCAGGTAAGTCTTGTGGTTCATGAAGGCTCCGAACAGTGAACACGACTGTCCCGTCGACCCAGTGATGGCAGCCGTTTTTTATTGTGTGTTGCAGTGTTTTCATTCGACGGGAGGCGCGCACGATATAGGCCTGGCGGTTGTGAAAACAGCCGCCAAAACGGGCATTCACTTTTCCAGTTTTTGTAACAATGAGGACGACGCGCAGGCGTCTGGAACGGGCTTTCCACGAGGGTCTTAAGTCAACTGCGAGTACAACGACTCACGCTGCAGTGCCGTCTCGCTCCGACAGCCAGCGGAGCTTTTCCAGCATGGGATCGAACATCGCGCGTACCGCCTCGACTGCCGCGTCTTCATCGCCAAAGATAATCGCCTGGACGACTTGCGCATGGGCTTCAAGCCCCGGCTCATACAACTCGTTGTCGGCAAAAATCGCCAGATACTGGCTGTGGAACGAAGAGCTGAATGCGCGGTACATCGACTGCAAGACCACGTTGTGGGAAGCCACGGCCACCGCACCGTGCAAGGCCTGGTCGCGGTCGACGAAATCGTCGAGTTGATCCCCGAGGTTATATTCGCCACGCCGCGCCAGGGCGTGCCACAACCGGCGGATATCCTCCAGGGTGCGACGGCGCGCAGCGAGTCGGGCGGTTTCGACTTCCAGCAGGTACTGGGCCTCCAGGTGGTCGCGGATCGCGCTACGTTGTTCACGAATGCCATCGATGATCGAGGCGACCCAGGCGTGATTGCAAAGACCGGCGTACATGGGCCACTCCTGAAAGATCATGCCCCTCGAGTATGGAGATTGATGCTCACCCAGACTCCTTCCGGCCCGCCAACTAGTCGCTCGATTGCGCCACTTTTTCTCCCGGCTGGTTGTAGTGGACCAGCGGCGATTGCGGGTCGAGCAGCGAGGTGCGGATGAAGTGCAGGTAGCTTTCCACCCGTCTCAGGGCTGAAGTCTCAAAGTTCCCGGCGAATGGCTCATCGGTCTGTTGCACGCACTCAATGGCGTGCTCGACAGCCTCCAGCGCGCGCTGCAAATAACCGGGCCCAGGCTTGACGAACAACCGCACCAGTGCGCGACCCATTGCCCGGATGGCGAGGCGCCAGGGCATGCTCTCGGCGTAACAGGCCTGCGCCGGCAACCGGGCCTGCTCGCGGCGCAACTCGATGATCGCGTGCCCCACGTCCAGTACCACGAACGTCCAGCGCAGCAGGCGATGCTGCACCGATGCCCTGCCCGCCGCAAAGTTGTAGGCCTGGTTGAGCAGGTCGCGGGTGCCGCTTTCGAAACCGGAGCCCAGCGCCGGCAACGGCGCGCTGATGGCAACCACCACCTGGCGGCGCAGATCCTGTTCCAGCCGGCGCCACAGCCAAGGGCTGTTGGGTGGCAGGATAATCGCCCCCGCCGCGGCGCACACCAACATGCCAAACACCATGGCGAGATAGTCATTGATCAGCCCGTAGGGGTTGTACAGCGTCAGGTTGGCAGGCACTGAGCTGGTGCCGAAAAACACCAGCATGCCCAGGCCATAGCCGGCCAATTGCGGCCTCGCCAGCCAGAACGAACCCAGTACGATCACCGGCGCCATGACCACGCACAGCAACGGAAAACCGTCGATCATCGGGTACACGAAAAACACTTCGAAAATGCCAATCACCGCTGCCAGTAGCGTACCGCAGGCGATTTGAAACGACATGCGCCTGGGGTTGGCAGAGAACGCCGACAGGCCTACGGTCAGCGCCGACACCAGGGTCATGGCCGCGCCGCTGGGCCAACTGGTGGCAATCCACAACGTACTGAGCACCAGTAACACCACCGCGGCGCGCAACCCGGCCGCAAGGGTCGCCAGCCAGTTGGTCCGAGGTTGAAACGGTTCGTTCCATTGCTCTCGCACATGGTTGTGATCGGCGAGGGACGCATGCGTCTGGGCGTAGCTGTGCAGCTCGTCGACAAAGCGGTAGAGCAGTTCATACGCGGTGTGAAAGTCCAGCAGGTCATCGGCTACGGGAGCGGTATGTTGCAACGCCGCACGCAGGCGCCGGACCCGGTCTGGCAAGCCGGCTTTGTAGACTTTCAGTTCGGTGGACAGCACGGCCGCGTCACGGTCCGTCAATGGGTGCCCGGCGAAGGGTTTGAGCAGCTCGGCCAACGCGATCAACCCCGGATCGACGGCCTGGACCACCTCCACGCCACCGCGCAGGCGAACCCGTTCAAGCAGTTGATGCAGCGCGTTGAAACGCGTGGTGATCGCCATGAACTCGCTGTTGAGGCGGTTGATTCGCCCATTGCGCTGGCGCATGTAAGGGTCTTCGAACACGCTGACGCTGCGCATTACTTCCAGGCCAACGGCCTCGGCGATAAACCCCAGGTTGGCGCTCTCGAAGGCCGCCTGGTCACCGGTATCACGCAGGCGCTGCCGCACAAATCCGGCAAAGCGGCCAAAGCGTTGGTACAACGTGTTGCGCATCGCCACGCTGGAGGTTTTAGGCAATACGGTGGCGCTGATCAGCGTCGCGCAGACGATCCCCAAGGTGATCTCCAGCACTCGCCAGACGGCCGCCATGAATACCTGCTGCGGATGGCCCACCACGGGAAGCCCGACCATCACCGCCGTGTAGCCGGCGAGCACAAATCCATAGGCGCGGAAGTTGCGATTGCGCGCGGCACCACCGGAACACAACCCCACCCACAATGCCAGGCCTGCGAGAAACAGCTCGGTGCTCTGGGCAAACAGGGCCATCAACAGCACCATGAACGATGAGCCAACCAACGTGCCGATGAAGCGATAGATACTCTTGGCGAGTACGTGCCCGCTGTGGGGCTGCATCACGATAAACACAGTGGTGATCGCGGTGCTCGGTTGTGGCAGTTCCAGGCGCATCGCCAGCCACAGGGTCAGGTACGAGGCGATCAATACCTTGCCCAGGTAGATCCACATCACCCCATCGCTGCGGGCCCACTCCATGAAGCCCCGGCGCCAGGGCAGCGACACCAGCCAGCGGCCCGCTCTACCGGCGATATTGAAACGACGAACAGTGAGTCGAGGCACGCGACCTTCCGGCTGACGGGAAATGGGGCGGCGACTCTAGGGGCTTCCATGCGCCCCGGTAAGTCATCAGAAACGTGAATGACTGTTACGTAAAAATCCACAATAAATAGCGTTTACAGCCGTGGATGAGTTCATGCCACACTAAAAAACGTTCCACCTGGAGAGCATCGATGGACATCCTGCAGAACATGCGCATCTTCCGCTGCGTTGCCGAAGTCGGCAGTTTTACTGGCGCGGCAGTGCAGTTGAATAGCAACACCACCCATATTTCGCGCTCCATTTCCAACCTTGAAACCCACCTGCGAACCCGCCTGTTCAACCGCACCACACGCCGTACCGCACTGACCGAATCCGGCAAACGCTACCTGTTGCGTTGCGAGCAAATCCTGCGCTCCGTCGAGGAAGCGGAGCTGGAAGCCGGCGACGCCCACACACGCCCTACCGGCCAGTTGAAAGTGCACTCGATGACAGGCATCGGCCAGCACTACGTGGTGGACGCCATCGCACGCTACCGCAAGAACTACCCCGACGTGACGTTCAACCTGAGCATGAGCAACCGCACGCCGAACCTGGTCAACGAAGGGTTCGACGTGTCGATTGTGTTGGCCATTGACCTGCCCGATTCCAGCCACGTTTCACAGAAACTGGGCACGACCTACAGCATCGTCTGCGCCTCACCGTCCTACATAAAAAACCATGGTGCCGCGCAAACGCCGCAAGACCTGCTCAGCCACGCCTGCCTGCGGCTGGTCAGCCCGGTGATCCCGCTGGAAGACTGGACGTTCGACGGCCCCCGTGGCCAGGAGAGCGTCACCATCAGCAGCTCGCCGTTCCTGGTGGACTCGGTCGACGCCATGAAGACCGCCATCAGCAACGACATGGGCGTGGGCATCCTGCCGGTGCATGCGGCAATCAAGGGGCTGCGCAGCGGCACTCTGGTGCGAGTCCTGCCCGAGTACCGCCTGGAAGAACTGAGCCTGTACGCCATCTACCCTTCCCGGCACTACCTGGATGCAAAAATCAAAACCTGGGTGGAGTACCTGCGCAGTTCACTCCCGGAAGTGCTGGCCGACCATAAGGCTGTGCTGAAGATTCGCGACCGGGTCAGCTACGGCTGATCATCGCTGATAGTGCTGATTCAGCCATCCGAGTGCCCACCGGCGGGCACTGGCGTCGGCCTCCATGACGCCATACAGGTCCGTCACCGCCACCACCGGCTCCTTGTCCAGCACATGCCGGATGCACTCGGCGATCTGCATGAAGCCGATGCGTCCGTCCAGAAAGGCCTGCACCGCGACTTCATTGGCCGCATTGAGCGACGCCGGTGCCGTGCCGCCCACATCCGCCACCTCGCGCGCCAGGGCCAGGCAAGGAAAGCGCTTCTCGTCCGGTACTTCGAAATCCAGCCGGGCCACCTTGAACAAATCCAGTGGTTCAACCCCTGAATCGATCCGTTGCGGCCAGGCCAGGGCATGGCTGATGGGCGTGCGCATGTCCGGGTTCCCCAACTGCGCGAGCATTGAGCCGTCGACGTAATCCACCAGCGAATGGACGACGCTTTGCGGATGGATCACTACCTCGACCTGGGACGGCCTGGCGCCGAATAACCAACAGGCCTCGATCAGTTCGAGTCCCTTGTTCATCAGGGTTGCCGAGTCCACCGAAATCTTGCGGCCCATGGACCATTTCGGGTGAGCGCAGGCTTGGTCCGGCGTTACGTTGTGCAGTTGCGCCATCGGCGTTTGGCGAAACGGCCCGCCGGAGCCAGTCAACAGAATGCGCCGCACGCCCGCGTGGGCCAGGCCGTGTTGAGCATGGGACGGCAGGCACTGAAAAATTGCGTTGTGCTCGCTGTCCAGCGGTAACAGCACCGCCCCACTGCTGCGCACCGCCTGCATGAACAACGCACCGGACATCACCAGTGCCTCTTTGTTGGCCAGGAGGATTTTCTTGCCGGCCTCGACGGCGGCCATCGTTGCATTCAAGCCCGCCGCACCGACGATAGCGGCCACCACCGTGTCCACATCCCGGTGACCGGCGACGAATTTCAGACCGCTTTCGCCGCCCACTACCTGAGTCTGAGAGCCCTCCTCCAACAGTTGCTTCTGCAGCGTCGCCACGGCTTGCGGCGTGGGCACCACGGCGTAGTCCGGACGGTGCAACAAGCATTGTTTTTTCAACAGCTCCAGTTGGGTGAACCCGCTGAGGGCGAAGACTTTATAGCGCTCGGGGTGACGCGCGATAACGTCCAATACGTTGACGCCCACCGAACCGGTAGCGCCCAGCACGCTGATGGCTTGCAAGCGTTGACGGGTGGCGATCACCTGGCGAATGACTTTTTTGCGCGGAATAAGCGACATGACGTAATGAGCCTGACGTAGAGAAACAGCCGCCATTAACCAAGGAAAGTGCCAGCGCCGTCATCGCGATAACGCCAACAACTATCGCAAAAAAGCCAAGCCTTCGATCAGCTCGAAAACGGGCCTTGGTCATAACGACTACAGCACGTCATAAGGACTACATAACACTCGTGTCATATCGACTACAAAAAATATATCCAACTGATTTATAGGAACTTTTCATATGGCATGAATCCTGATCAGTGCTGCGCGCCCCTTTGGCAATCTATAAAGAGAACCCCATGAACAATGACTTCAACCACCGCCTTGCCGTAGTGACCGGTGCCAGTTCAGGTATCGGCCTGGCTGTCACCTGCAAGCTGCTTGAACAAGGTGCGCAAGTGGTCGCCATGTCGCGACAGATTGGCGAATTGGGCGCATTGGCGGAGCGTTTTGGCGAGCAGCTCTACTGGCTGGCGGGGGATGTCACCCAGGCTGCCGACCAGGCACGCCTGGCGCAGTTGACGGCGTCCATCGGACCGGTGGATTACCTCGTGCCCAATGCCGGGATCGCACAACTGGCCGATGGCCTGGACCTGGCCGCCTTTGACCGGCAATGGGCCGTCAATGGAGCCGCGGCTCTCAACACCCTCGGCAGCCTACGCGAGCAAATGGCCGCCCAGGCGTCGGTGGTATTTATCGGTACATTCCTGGAGCTGGCGACCTTCCCTGGGCTCGCCGCGTATATTGCTTCGAAGGCCGCCTTGCGGGCGCAAATGCGCACCCTGGCGGTGGAGCTGGCGCCCCATGGCATTCGTCTGAACATGGTATCGCCCGGCCCCACCGCCACGCCGATCTGGAGCACCTTGGGGCTCAGTGACGAAGCGTTGGGCGGCGTTGCCACCACAGTCAATCAGCGCCTGCTCAATGGGCAATTCCTGGAGCCGGGCGCTATTGCCGATGTGATCCTGTTCCAGTTGAGCCAGGGCGCACGCAGTGTGTTTGGCCAGGACTGGGTGGTCGACGGCGGCTACACCCTGCGTTGACCATGGCCCCGCAGGCCTAATGCGCAGCGCACAGGTCTGCGGGCAATGCCTTGGCGCCTCCGAACGCCAAGGCCTTCCACCCAATCACAAGCAATGACAGTGCGGCAAATATCAAGCCGCAGCCGATCACTCCGGTGGTGCCGAATGCATTGATAAACAGCCCGCCCACGGACGCCCCGATCACCACGCCGGCATTCGCCGAGGACACATACAGGCTGGTTGCGAACTCATGCGCCTCGGGCGCCGACGAGGTCAGCCAGACTTGCGTGACCACCAGCCCGCAGGTATGCGCAGCGCCCCACAGCAGCACAATCAAGCTCATCGACCACCACGACGGGCTGCCGAACGCGTACAAGACCACGTACGCCGCCGCCAGCACAATGGGGTACAGCACCACCGTCGCCACCATGCTTTTGCCCAATAACCGGCCCACCAACAGGTTGCCCGTGACACCGCCCACGCCGAAGATCACCAGCATGATGCTGATGGCCTGGCCATCCATGCCGGTCTGGGTCCTGAGGTACTCGGCGGCATAGCTGTAGACCGAAAACATCGTGGTGAACACCAGCACCGTCGCGATGATCGCCAGCCACACCGACAGGCTGCGCAGCACCGCCAGTTGCTTGCCGAAACTCAGCGGCATCGGGCGTTCATGATGGGGCAGTTTCAACAGCAGTCCGACACCTGCCAACCCCGTTGCCAAAGCGCAGAAGAAGAACGATGCCTCATAGGAAATACTCGCGCCCACCCATGTGATCAGCGGCACCCCAAGCACCAGGCCCAAGGTGGTGCCCACCACGGCCAGGGCCGTGGCATGCGCCGCGCGGTCCTTGGGGTACAAGGACACCGCGGTGGAAAACGCAGCGGCAAAAAACACCGGGTGCAGCATCGCCGGAATTACCCGCAACGCCATCAAGGTTTCGAAGTTCGGCGCAAACGCCGACAGCACGCTGCACACGGAAAAACCAAAGAGCGCGCCCACCAGGATTTTCTTGCGCGCCAGGCGCGACGCCATCAGCACCAGGAAAGGCCCCAGCACCGCCACGATCAGCGCAAACAAGCCCATCAATAACCCGGCCTGAGACACGCTGATGCCGAAACGTTCGACGATCATCGGTAAAATGCCGACCACACCAAACTCCAGGGTGTACAGGCCGAAAAGACCCAGAATGATGTAGATCACCGGCCGACCTCGATCACGATCTTGCCAAAGGCACCGCGCCCGAGATGAGCGAAGGCTTCGGGCACTTGCTCGAAGCCGTAGGTGTGATCGATTACCGGCTCGATGCCGTGGCGGTCGATCATGGCAATCAGATCTTCCAATGCGCGGCGCGGCCCCACGGAGATGCCGATGATGGAGGCCCGCTTGCCCAGCAAGGCCATGACCGGAGCATTCAATTGGTCACTCTCCAGCAGGCCGATCACCGAGATGCGCCCACCGTTGGCTACCGCGTGCAGGGAACGCGTGAGGTTGTCACCGCCGGCCATTTCCAGGATATGTTCGGCGCCACGCCCATCGGTCAGCGCTTGCACCGCCGTGTGCCATTCCGCTACCCGGCTGCGGTTGATGCCATGGGTGGCACCCAGCTCTATGGCACGCGCGATCTTTTCATCGCTGCTACTGGTGATGATAACGCGGGCACCATTGGCCGCAGCCAGTTGCACCGCAAACAGCGAGACGCCACCGGTGCCCTGCACCACCACGGTATGGCCGGCGTGCAGGTGGCCCAGTTCGAACAGCGCCATCCACGCCGTCAAGGCGGCCACTGGCAAGGTGCTGGCCTGCCCTGCGGTGAGGCTGAGGGGCGCATGCACGCACCATTCGGCAGGTGTTGCCACGTACTCGGCGAGCATGCCGGGGAGCGGGCCACCCTGAGGCGGCGCTTCACTCCAGGACAGCGGAGCGCCATCGACCCATCCGGCAAAAAACGTCGACAGCAGCTTGTCGCCCACCTTGAAACGCGTAACGCCCTCGCCCACGGCGACCACCGTGCCCGCCATGTCGGAGGCCGGCGTGAATGGGAATGTGAGGTCGGCACCCATGCTGTTTTCGACCACTTCACCGTCGCGGTAATTGAGCGAGACGGCCTCGACGCGCACCAATACCTCCCCGGCCTTCGCGATGGGGCGTGGCACGTCGGCAAGGCGCAGTGTGTGCAGTCCCAATGCAGGTGTTTCCCAGCGTTTCATGGTGTCGGTCATCTTGGTATTCCTCGTGAATGGGCAATGCCACAAGGATATGGGCCTGTCCTCACGGGATTAAGGGGGCGCCGGCTCCACTGTCTACGGAGCTTTTGTTCCGCAATCGGGATAAGGTAGCCAGGCCTCGCCTCAGCCAAACCGGAGCCTCGATGGACAGCCTCAACACCCTGAATGTTTTTGTGCAGGTCGCCGAAACCCGCAGCTTTGTCGCCGCCGGGCGCGTGCTGGGCGTAACGGCCTCGGCAGTCGGCAAGAGCGTGGTACGCCTGGAGGAACGCCTGGGTGTGCGCCTGTTCAACCGCAGCACCCGCAGCGTCACGCTGACTGGCGAGGGCGAGCTGTTTCTGGAGCGCAGCCGGCGCATCCTGATGGAGATCGACGAAGCCGAAGCCGAGCTTTCGCAAACCGTGTCGGCGCCTCGTGGCCGGCTCAAGGTCAGCCTGCCGCTGGTGGGCCATCCGTTCTTGCAGGTGCTCGCGCAATTCAAGAAAGCCTACCCCGAGGTGCAGCTGGACCTGAGCTTTACCGACCGCCGCGTGGACGTGGTGGAAGAAGGTTACGACGCCGTGCTGCGCAGCGGTGAAGCGCCCGACTCGCGCCTCACATCGCGCCTGATCGGCGGCTACCGGATGCTGCTGGTAGCATCACCGGCTTACCTCGCCGAGCGCGGCACGCCGCAACGGCCGGAAGACCTGGCTCAGCATGCATGCATCAAGTTCCGCTACCCCAACACCGGCAAAATGCAGCGCTGGCCCCTGCGCCAGGACGGGGTGGAAGCTGATTTCCCACTGCCCGCCGCGATGGTCTGCAACAACCTGGAAGCGCGCATCTGCTTTGCCGTGCAAGGTATCGGCATCGCCTACCTGGCGGATTTCGCCATTCGTGAATGGCTCGACAGCGGACAATTGGTGCCGGTGCTGGAGGCGTGTTCGGAAGCAGAGAACTTCCGGATCATGTGGCCTTCGGGCCGCCATCCAACGCCCAAGCTGCGGGTGTTTATCGACTACCTGCATGCGCACCTGTTTCCCGAGGATGGGCCTGCGAGCAAACGTGCAGACTGCCGGCCCACGTCTTGATCACAGCGCCTGATCAGCGTCGAACTGCTCCCGGGATCGCCTGAATCCGTCGGCATTTTCCACCACCCACGTCCACAACGGAATCATGTGCACCAGCAGCTGTTTGCCCAACTCCGATAGCTGGTATTCGACCTTGGGCGGCACCTCCTGGAAGTCATGGCGCAGCACCAGGCCATCGCGCTCCAGCTGGCGCAAGGTCCGCGTGAGCATGCGCTGGGTGACGCCCTCCATGCGTCGGCCGATCTCGGCGTGGCGCAGCCGGCCGTTCACGCCCAACAGGTGCACGATGCCCAACGACCAGCGGTTTCCCGCATGGGTCAGCACCTGCCGTTTGAGCCCGTCTTCATCGGCGCTAAGGGCTTCACAGGCGGCTTGTGAGCGCCTGATGATCTCGTCGTTATCCACCTTCTACTCCCGGTATCACTGGTGTGCCTTCTTATGCGCGGTCGGCAATTCTGCAAGCATGGCATGACTTTCACCTGAACCGAGACCCCTATGACTGCTTCGATCCTTGTACTGGGCGCCGGCGAACTGGGCCTGGCGGTACTGCGCCAACTGTCCCGCCTGGCTGCACCGCAAAATGTGTCTGTGACGGTGTTGCTGCGCCCCGCCACACTGAACTCCCCCGACCCGGCCAAACAGCAGGAAATCATCGAACTGCGCGCCTTGGGCATTGAGCTGCTGGCGGGTGACCTGGCCAATGGCTCCGAGGCCGAGCTGGCAACGGTGTTCGCCGACTATCACACCGTGATCAGTTGCATCGGCTTTGCCGCAGGCCCCGCCACTCAGCGCAAGCTGACCCGCGCGGTCATCGCAGGCGGCGTGAAACGTTATGTACCGTGGCAGTTCGGTGTGGACTACGACGTGATCGGCCGCGGTTCGGCCCAGGACCTCTGGGATGAACAGCTTGACGTGCGCGACTTGCTGCGCGCCCAGCAAGGCACGCAATGGGTGATTGTCTCCACCGGGATGTTCACCAGCTTCCTATTTGAACCGTCCTTCGGCGTCGTCGACCTGGCGCAGAATACCGTGCATGCATTGGGAGATTGGGACACCGCTGTCACCGTCACCACGCCTGAGGACATCGGCCTGCTGACGGCACGCATCCTGTTCAGCACGCCGCCGATCACCAATCAGGTGGTGTACACCGCCGGCGACACCCTGACCTACGGCGAGCTGGCCGATACCGTGGATGCGCAACTGGGGCTCACCCTCAAACGCGAACGCTGGTCGGTGCGCTACCTGGAAGCGGAACTGGCCGCTGCACCCGAGGACAACCTGATGAAATACCGGGTGGCCTTCGCCCAAGGCAACGGCGTGGCCTGGGACCCTGCCATTACCTTCAATGGGCAACAACAGATCGCCGTGACCAGCGTTGCCCAATGGATTGAGCAGAACCTCAAGGCACCGGCAACCACCCGCTGAACTGCCCCTGGCTGTCCAACGTGCACCAGGCGAAATCCCAGGGCAGCGGCGGCAGCCTTTGCAGCGCCACGCCACTGCCCGGCTTCCAGTCCACCACCTGAAGCGGCGCGCCTTGCCAGGCCACAACCACGCCCCGGACCTGGCTGGTGTCATCGCTGACCCAACGGGCCGCGGCCGCTGTCATGAACGCTTCGATGGGCTCTTCATCGATCTGCGTGCGATACACCGAACCGAGCAGCCAACGGCACACGTTTACATGGTAGGTCCAGTCCAGGGAGGGACGGTTGCGGTAAGCCCAAGTCATGAAGCTGCGAAACAGGTTCAAGCCCTCCGGCGGGTCGAGCTTGAGCAAACCGGGGCAGATGTCGAACAAGGTGTGCCAGTACGGCAGCAACCGTGCATCCAGGTGGACGAAACAGCGGGCGTTACTCGGGTATTCGACAGACGGTAGCAACACGTCGCCGCGGGACGGACGGCGCGACGCCTTGCTGACCAGACGGGCAGCGCCGGAAGGCAGGATAGAGCTCATGGAACGCACTCACACTCGTGACGATAGAACGCCTCCTGGTATCAGGAAGCCCGGGGCACACGTCAGAATGCAGGGGAAGCGCGAGGGTTGGCCGAGGGCCAGGAATACCGTGGAGGGGCCTTGTTGCGCCGCTCATGGGCCGGGCGCGGCTTTTGCCCGAGGCCCAATAGCCAGGCCAGGCAAAACAGGAAGACGATGCCCAGGGTCACGGCGGAGCACACCGGGCAGGCGAAGAAGTTCGACCAACTGCTGGCCGTCGGATTGCCCAGGCCGGCATCCGAGGCCGGCGCCTTGGTGCCCAGGCTTGAGCAGAACTGACCGCCCAGGCCATTGAGCTCAAGCCCCATCATCTGCCCATGGCCCAAACCGCAGACGAACACATTGAACAGGACGCAAAAATACAGGGTCCAGGCAATGAGTGAGCGGTCCGGGCGGGAGAGTTTCATGGCGGCGACTTTACCATTCCCCCTGTAGGAACTGTCGAGCTTTAGCGAGGCTGCGATGCAGACGCCACGGTCTTGCAGGAATACCGAGGCGATCCCTTCGCAGCCTCGCTCAAGCTCGACAGCTCCCACATTTGGTCTTGCTCGGCAGGGCCTGTGACAGAACGTCGCAGATTACGCCCAGAGGCCCGGGTTGTTAGAATGCCACGCTCTCCTCGCCTGATTTAACGCTTCGTGGTACCCAGGCGCTTCACAGGATGCACAGTTGATGAGTACGTTATTCACCCGCCGCAAAGTCCTCTCCGGCATGGGATTGCTGGGCCTGGGCCTGCTGGCCGGCTGTGACAACAGCCCGAAACTGAACTTCAAGTACGGCAAGGATCTGAGCGACAAGATCATGGGCCGCACCTTCAAGCTCAAGAACACTGACGGCGAGACCGTCACCTTGAGTTCCTTCCGTGGCTTGATGCCAGTGGTGTTCTTCGGCTTCACCCAGTGCCCGGCCGTGTGCCCGACCACACTGGCGCGCATGGCCCAGGCGAAAAAACTGATGGGCCGCGACGGCAAGATCATGCAGGTGGTGTTTATCACCCTGGATCCCGAACGCGACACGCCCAAGATACTCGACGCCTACGTCAAGGCCTTCGACCCCAGCTTCCAGGCGCTGTACGGCACCCCGGAAGAAATCGCCGTGGCCGCCAAGGAATTCGGAATCTTTTATGAAAAGATCCCCGCCGGCGACAGCTACACCCTCTCCCACACCGCCACCAGCTTTGTGTTCGACACCCGGGGCACCCTGCGCCTGGGCTTGTCTGCCTCGCTTAACGCCAAAGAGTGCGCAGAAGACCTGCTCACCGTCATGGAGGTCTGCTAATGACTGCCGTTCAACACCTAAAGCGCTTCGCCCTCGGTCTCTCCCTGCTGGGCCTCGCCGCCCACGCCAGTGCACAGGCAGTGGTCACCGACGCCTGGGTACGCGCCTCGGTACCGGGCCAGCCGTCCAGCGGTGCGTTCATGACCGTCACCGCCGACAGCGACAGCAAACTGCTCAGCGTGGCTTCGCCGGTCGCCAAGACCGTGCAGATCCATGAGATGACCATGAAGGACGACGTGATGCGCATGGGCCCGGTGGACTCGGTGCCATTGCCCGCGGGCAAGGCCGTCAAGCTCGACCCAGATGGCTATCACGTGATGCTGATCGACCTCACCGCCCAGATCAAGGAAGGCGACCAGGTGCCGCTGACCGTCACCGTGGAAAATGCCAAGGGTGAAAAGCAGTCGATCGAAGTGAAGGCCCAAGCCCGTGCGTTGAATGCGACGGAAACCATGGATCACAGCAAGATGCACTAAAGCGCAGATCAAAATGTGGGAGCGGGCTTGTGTGGGAGCGGGCTTGCTCGCGAATGCGGTGTGACAGTCACCGGATGTATTGACTGATCCACCGCTTTCGCGAGCAAGCCCGCTCCCACATTGGCCCTTCAGTGCCTGAAAAATCGGGCGTTCGCTTCATACTTTTTTCGTCTCGCATCAACACTTTCTATATATTTTCAATCTGCAATACAACTCGTTAGCCTGCGCAAGCCGGACGCGTCTCCCTGTCGCCGTCCGGCCAGATAATTCTAAAAATAAGCAGCAGACAACGGGAATAACAATGAACAAATCCCCCATTACCCTGGGCTTGACTTCGGCCACCCTCGGTTTGACCCTCGCCTTCCCAACCTTTGCCGAAGCTGACTTTTTCAAAGACAGCAAGGCCGACCTCGAATTTCGCAACTTCTACTTCAACAGCGATTACCGCCAGCCCAACGCGAGCCAGTCCAAACGCGATGAGTGGGCCCAAGGGCTGATCCTCAATTACCAGTCGGGTTACACCGAAGGCCTGGTGGGCTTTGGCCTCGATGCCATTGGCCTGCAGGGTTTGAAACTGGACTCAAGCCCCGACCGCCAAAACACCGGCCTGCTTCCCGTGGGCGAGGATGGCGCACCGGACAGCTACAGTCGAATGGGCGCCACCGCCAAGGCGCGGATCTCCAAAAGCGTGCTCAAATTCGGCACGCTGATCCCCAAGCTGCCCACCGTACTGCCCAACGATGGCCGGCTGCTGCCCCAGACCTTTCGCGGCACTCAATTGACCAGCCAGGACATCGCCGGCCTGACCTTCGATGCCGGGCGCCTGACCAGCAACACCCTGCGTAACGACAGCGGCCATGCAGACATCGAAGTCGACGGCAAAGGCATCAAGGGTGCCGTGCCCAGCGATAAATTCGACTTCGCCAGTGCCAGCTACAGCTGGACCAAAACCCTGGTCACCGGCTACCACTACGCCAACCTCGAGAACAACTACAAGCAACACATCTTCAACCTGGTCCATACCCTGCCACTGGGTGACGCGCAGTCGTTCAAGACCGACCTGCGTTACGCCGACTCCAGCAAGGAAGGCAACAGCAACATCGACAACCAGGCCTTCGGTGCCAAGTTCACCTACAGCCTCCACGGCCACTCGTTCGGCGCCGCCTACCAGCGCATGAAAGGCACCACCGGCTTCCCCCACCTGGACGGTACCGACTCCTACCTCGTCAACTACGTGATGATCTCGCCAGACTTCGCCAACCCCGAGGAAAAGTCCTGGCAGGCCCGCTACGACTATGACTTCGCCGCCCTCGGCATCCCCGGCCTGACCTTCATGACCCGCTACCTCAAGGGTGACAACTTCGTGCGTACCCGAACCCTGGAAGGTACCGAGTGGGAGCGCAACACCGATATCGGCTACGTGTTCCAGAGCGGTGCCCTGAAGAACCTTGAAGTGAAATGGCGCAATGGCACGTATCGCAGCAATGGCAGCGGCAGCGATATCGACCAGAACCGCTTTATCGTCAGCTACACCCTGCCCTTGCTGTGATTTTTCCCGGAGCGTTGCACATGAATAGCAGAAAAAGCCTGATCCACCTGGCCGTCGCCTTTGCCCTGTTCAGCAGTTACGGCGCCTACGCCGCCGACACCGGCGCGTTGCCCTGCAAAACCACCGAAGAATGCGCCGCCCAGGCGGCCAAAGTCGGCGCCACGCCGGGCTCCTCGCAAAGCGCCCACAAGGCCAAGGGCGACCCGACCCAAACCCAGTTCGCCTGGTTGAACCGCATCAACAAAGCCTCGATCGTGATGCTCACCGAAGAAGGCATCGTCAAGCCGGACATGGGCCACAAGATCGCCGGCGGCGTGCGCTTTGCCATCGACCAGGCCGACCAGCCCGATGGCAAGCGCCCGGAAGACGTGCTGCAACTGGAAAAAATCATGACCGACAAGATCGGTCCGGAAGCGTCGCTGATCCACTCCGGCCGCAGCCGCCAGGACATGCTCGCCACCTACCGCCTGGCCAAACTGCGCTCCCAGGTGCTGGCCTACAGCGAGGCACTGAACGCCACCCGCCAGCGCATCCTTAACATCGCCGACAAGAACATCGACACCCTGGTGCCCGCCTACACCAACGGCGTGCAGGCCATGCCCATCAGCTATGCGCACTACCTGCTGGCGTTCGAAGCCGCATTTGATCGCGACGGCCAACGCATCCGTGAACTCTACACCCGCCTCAACCTGAGCCCGATGGGCACCGCGGTACTGGCGAACTCCGCTTACCCGCTGAACCGCGAACGCCTGGCCGAGTTGCTGGGGTTTGACGGCGTGCGGGAAAACTCCCTGGATTCAAGCCAGGTGTCGACCTACGACATCCCGATCGAGGCGGCCAACCTCGCGGCGTCTTCGGCGATCCGCATCGGCGCGATGATTGGCGATATCCATACCCAGTACCATCAGATCCGCCCCTGGTTGCTGCTGGACGAAGAGTCCACCTACACCAGCAGTGCGATGCCGCAAAAACGCAACCCGGGGTTGTTGATGCGCACTCGGGAATCGGCCTCCGACGTGGTGGGCCTGGCGCAAACCGTGACCTTGCGCGCGCATAACGTCACCACCGGCATGACCGACTACAAGTTTGCGTTCGATTCATTGGGGCTGTTCCAGTCCACCGATGACATGTTCAAAAGCATGGATGCCGTGCTGGATGCGCTGCAGATCAACCCGCAGCGAGCGCTGGATGAGCTGGAGTCGGAATGGACCACGTCCATGGAGTTGGCCGACACCCTGGAGCGTCAGTTCAAGGTGCCGTTCCGCATTGGCCACAGCTTCGCCTCGTTGATCGTCACCGAGGCGCGCAGCAATGGCACCACGCCGAAGACCTTCGCGTATGCGGACGCGCAGAAGCTGTACACCCAGGCCGCGGACAAATACAAATGGACGCCGAATACGTTGCCGCTGGATGAGGCCGGTTTCCGGGCTGCACTGTCGCCGACCACGATGGTCAAGACTCGCAAGGGTACGGGTGGGCCGCAGCCGGAAGAGGTCAAGCGGATGCTGGTGGAAGCGCGCAAGAATCTCGACGCGGACCAGAGTTGGTTGAAGGAGCGTCGTGAGAAGTTGAAAGGTGCTGAAGGCAACCTGGACAAGGCCTTCGACAAGTTGCTCAACGCCAAGGGCTGAAATGCGATCTGAATGTGGGAGCGGGCTTGCTCGCGAAGGCGGTGTATCAGTTAGCAGATTTATTGGCTGACCCACCGCATTCGCGAGCAAGCCCGCTCCCACATTTGACCGCGTTTGGGTCTGGAAAGCATGTTCGGCTCAGTGACTCAGTTCCCGCTTCAACACCTCATGGTCAATCGACTTCTGCCACCCGCATATCGCCAGGCACGCCACGCAATTGCCCAGCACATTGGTCAACGACCGACACTTCATCAGCCGTTCCACTCCCAACAACAAACCCACCCCTTCCAGTGGCACCAGTTGCAGGATGTTCAAGGTAGCAATCAGGGTAAACAGCGCCGAGCCCGCGACACTGGTAGACCCCAGCGAGGTAAACAGGCAGATCACCAGCACCGCCAGCAACTCGGGCACGGCAATCTCCACCCCGGCCAGATGCGCCAGAAACATAATGGCAGTGGTCAGGTAAAGATTGGTACCGGCCAAGTTGAACGTATACCCGGTGGTCAACACCAGGCGCACTAATTGGCGATCACAGCCCAGCGCCTCAAGTTTGCTGACGCAACCTGGAAGTGCGGCTACTGAAGAGCCGGTGAACGTCACCAACAACAACTCTTCTTTCAAGTAAGCAATTAGCCTACTCAATTTAACGCCGAGCAGGCGGGTAATCGTGGCGAACACTAGAATGACGAACACCGCGCAAACCAGGTAAATAACAACAATGAACTTCAAGAGCGGCAGCACCGAACTTAAACCGTACTTTCCCACCACAAATGCCATCGCCCCAAACGCCGCCAGCGGTGCGAACTTCAGGATAAACCGCAGCAACCAGAACAACCCGGCGACCGCCGCTTCCAGCCAACCGAGGCAGCGGTTTGCGACCTGGCCGCCACGCCCCAGCAGCAGGCCGCACAGCACCGCCACCAGCATCACCTGGAGCACCAGGCTTTGGGTGAAAACCTTGTAAAGACTGGACGAAATCGAGGTCATCGACAGCTCGTGCAGCAGCGTTTCGGGCGCGGCAGGCGGTGTCAGATGATCAAAATCCAGGTTGGCCACTGCCGTATGATCCAGGCTGAACAACCACCCCGTCGACATTCCCAACACCAATGCAGCAAGGGACATCAGCTGGAAATACACCACGATCCGCCCCACTACATGCCGATGGTGGGGCTCGCGCTTGATACCTGCGACACCGGTCGACACCAGCACAAACAACAGAAATGGCATCAGTAACCCGACCACTTTTATAAAGGCGTCACTGAGCAGCTTCATCTCGATTGCCACGCCCGGATAAAACAGCCCTACAACCATGCCAAGAGCAATGGCAATCAAAATAGGCAAGGTAGCATTATTGGCAAGTCGGGTTGGCATCAATGCTCCATGGTCTTTTTATTTATTGTTATTGTCGGATCGGGCCACTTTCGGCATATTGGTCGCCAAGGTGCACTCAGGCCACAAATAATAAAGTCTTGTCACGGGATATACCACCATGGAACTTCGCCATTTACGTTATTTCATCATGGTGGCCGAAGAGCGACATTTCACCCGCGCCGCCGCTCGCCTGAACATGCAGCAGCCGCCCCTCAGCCAACAGATACGTGCCCTCGAACAAGAGCTGGGATTCGACCTGTTCAAGCGCCACCCCAAGGGCGTCGACCTGACTGCCGGCGGGCTGGTGTTTCTCGATGAAGCGCGAGTGATCCTCGCCCGCGTCGAGCAAGGTTCCCTCAAGGCGGCTCGCGCTGCCCAGGGTATCGAAGGCACGTTGGTCATTGCCTTCACCAGTTCCGCCGCCGCCCACCCGCTGATCCCGCGAATCATCCGCGCCTACCGCGAGCAATACCCGGGCGTGGAGCTCTCGATCAACGAAGGCAGCGCCCGGGAAGTCACCGAAGACACCATCGAAAAACGCATCGACATCGGCATCCTCCGCGCACCGGTGGGCGACCACCAAAGCCTCACGTTCCACCGATTGCTCAACGAAGAAATGCTGCTGACCCTGCCCGTCGGGCATGCGCTGCTCAAGGGTGCCGAGCCAAAAATCACCATGGCCGACCTCAAGGACGAACGCTTCATCCTGGTCCGCCGCCCCGGCGCGCCGGGGATGTACGCCAACCTGATCAAGGCCTGCCAGAACGCCGGCTTCGAGCCGAAGATTGCCTTTGAAGTGGAGCGCATGCTGACCAACGTCAGCCTAGTGGCCGCCGGTGAAGGCATCTCGGTGGTGCCGGCGTCGATGCGCGACGTGCATCGCGAAAGCGTGGTGTACTGCCGGATCAGCGATGCACGACCCAGGTTGCTGGCGCCGATCACCCTGGTGCGGCGCGCGTTCAATCCGTCGACGCCGTTGCAGAATTTCATTGGGCTGGCGCGGGAGTTGGCGGGGGTTTATCGCAAGGGTTGAAGGGCGATGGAACGTCAATCGACCACAAATAACTTTGCGCCAATGGCAGTGGAGGAACGATGCCCCTCCATGTCATTGCCCACCTGATAACTCATCCCGGCAGTCAGCGTGAACTGCCGGCCATCCTCCAGCTCGGTATGCAACTCACCTTCCAGGCACAGCAGGATATGCCCGCGCCAACACCAGTGATCAGCCAGGTAACCGGCGCTGTATTCGACCATGCGCACGCGGGTTGAACCGAACTGGCAGGTGCGCCAATACGCACTGCCGGTTTCGCCGGGATGCATCACCGGCTCGAGGGTCGACCAGTCGGTGGTGCCAAAGGGGATTGCGGTCAGGTCCATGGTTTTCTCGGCATTGAATAGGTATGGATGAACCGTATCTATAAGGTGAATGCCGCGATAGAGACAGATCCGCTGCATTTGCGGGATACAGGGCGATGACTCTTGGTATCCTGCCAAGCCTCTTCGCATGGAAGCCCGTCGATGAAGATCGATCCATCCTTTGTTGTGCATGAGACCGAGCACTGGCTGCTCAATCATCACCTGTTATCCGCACTGCCGGGCTACCTGATGCTGGGTGCCAAGGCGCCGGTTGACTCACTGGCCGAGATGCCCGATGCGGCGCTCGCGGAGCTGGGTGGGTTGCTGGCCAAAACCCAGCGGGTCATGGAGGCTCAGTTGAAGCCCAAGTGGCTTTACATCAGCCGGTTCGGGCATATGCCGGGCTTCCCGCTGCACTTTCATTTCATACCGGTGTATGGATGGGTTGAAGCGCTGTTCTGGCAGGATGAGCGCTATCGGGTGTTGCAGGATTTCGGGACGCAGCAGAAGGCTACCGACGGTGCGGAGCTGACGCTTTTTATCTGGCGGGAGTTTGGTGAGAGCCCTACGCCGCCGGTGGTTCAAGGAGCTTCGGTGAGCGAGGTGATCAGGTGTTTGCGTACGGAGTTCAATACCCAGGACGACACATGACCTGTGGCGAGGGAGCTTGCTCCCTCGCCACAGCAAGCGTCCTCACCACAGTTTTTCCGTGTCAGCGCAAACGGCGCAGGTGTTTACGCATAGGAATACAGGCCAACTGCAACCCCGATGGCGAGTGGTAGATCGCCTGCTCATCGCCCACATACCCACACCGCCGATAAAAATCCGCCGCGTTCAACGTCGCGTCCAGGATCACTTCCTCGATCCCCAATTCCTGCGCCAACGCTTCCAGATACGCCAGTATCTGCTTGCCAATCCCGCGTCCGGTAAACCCGGGCAGCACAAACAGCGCACCGATTTCGTTGTTCGCCAGATCCAGCATGCCGGTGGCCACAGGTTCACCGTTTAGGCAGCCCAGGTAAAAATGCTTGTCCATCAGCGTGTCGTAACCGTCCTTGGCTGCGCCTTGCGTCCACAACATCATCTGCTCGGACGTATAGGCGCCGATGCATTGGCTGCGTATGGCCAACAGGCGAATGTCGAAGGCTGCCTGTGCATCTTCCAGCGTGGCGCGTCGTATCTCGAGCATCTGTCCCTCCATGGACGTCAGGCGTTCTCGTCACCCGGTCGGGTAAACGAATAGCGATCAATATCGGTCCTCAGCTGCCAGCCCTGGCCCTGCCAATAACGGGCAGCGCTGTCGTTGGACTTGAACACATCCAGGTGGCATTTGCGGATGCCCAATTGCGCCAGGCGGGTGAGGCAGCGCTCAACCAACGCGTTCGCAATACCCTGGCGCCGATACGCGGGCAGCACCAGCAGGTGCTGCAAATACCCGCGCCGGCCATCGTGCCCGCACATCACGCACCCAACCAGCCCCCCGTCGACCTCGGCGACGAAACTCATGCCTGGATTGCGCTCCAGGTAACGCTCAGTGGCCTCGCGGGAGTCGGCATCGCGCAGGGAGATGCCAGGCGTTTTCTGCATCAGTTCGAGCACGGCGTCGTAGTCGGCAGTGCTCATTACGCGAATAGTGACCATGGTGTTCAAAGCCCTCTGAGTTCGCACTGATTTTGCCTGTAGTTGTGCCGGTCGCGCACGCATAAATACACGACCGGATAACCGCTTGAGTCAACGCAGCTGAAACCAGGTGGTTTTCAGCTGCGTGTACTTGTCAAAAGCGTGCAGCGACAAATCACGCCCGAACCCGGATTGCTTGCCACCACCGAACGGCACCGCCACATCCAGGGCGTCGATGGTGTTGACCGACACCGTCCCGGCATTCAGGGCACGGGCCACACGGTGCGCACGGTTGAGGTCATCACTCCAGACCGAGGCCGCCAGGCCGTAGAGGCTGTCGTTGGCCTGCTGTATCGCCTGCTCTTCCGTGTCGAAAGCGCTGACGGCAAGCACCGGGCCGAACACTTCATCACGGGACAGGGCCATGTCGCGGGTCACGTCGGCAAAAATGGTTGGCTGGATGAAGTTGGAGGAGCCATTGATGGTCAACTGTTCGCCACCGCACAACAGCCTGGCACCCTCCCCCTGGGCCTGGCTGATGGCGTGCATGATGCGTGCGGTTTGCTGACTGTCGACGATGGCACCGGCCGCACTGCCGGGGTCCAGCGGATCACCCGGTATCCAGGCGCGCGACTTGGCGATCAGGCGCTCGACGAATTCGTCATGGATGGAGCGTTGCACGTAGAGACGGGAGTTGGCCGAACACACTTCGCCCTGGTTGAAAAAGATGCCGAAGGCGGCCTTCTGCGCCGCAAGGTCCAGGTCCTGGCAGTCCTCAAACACCAGGTTCGGGCTCTTGCCGCCACACTCCAGCCACACCTGTTTCAGGTTGGACTGGGCGGAATACTGCATGAAGTATTTGCCCACCTGAGTGGAGCCGGTGAACACCAGGCAATCCACGTCGGGGTGCAGCCCCAGGGCCTTGCCGGCACTGTCGCCGAGGCCGGGCACCACATTCAACACACCTTCAGGGACACCGGCTTCCAGGGCAAGCTGGGCCAGGCGCAGGGCAGAAAACGGCGACTGCTCGGCAGGTTTCAAGACCACGCTGTTACCGGCCGCCAACGCCGGCGCGAGTTTCCAGGCGGCCATGTCGAGCGGGAAGTTCCACGGCACCACCGCCGCGATCACCCCCAGTGCTTCACGCGTGATGGTTGCCAACGCGTTGTGAGCGGTGGGCGCGACTTGATCGTAGAGTTTGTCGAGGGCTTCGCCGTACCAGGCAAACACATTGGCGGCGCCGGGCACGTCAACGTTGTAGGCGTCCATCACCGGCTTGCCCATGTTCAGCGAATCGAGCAGCGCCAGTTCCTCGCGGTGGGTCATCAGTAATTCGGAGAGCCTGATCAAAATTTTCTTGCGCTCCACCGGCGGCATCCGTCGCCAGGGGCCGGTCTCGAAGGCCTGGCGTGCGCTGCGCACGGCCAGGTCGACTTCTGCGTCACCGCAGGCTGCAACCCGCGACAGCAACTGCTGGGTCGCAGGGTTAATGGCATCGAAGGTCGCCCCGGATGCCGCATTCATTGAGCGGCCACCGATCAGGGCGGTGTTGATGAACGTCTGGCGGGCAACACGCTGTTGCCAGTAGTTAAGGTCGAACACGTTGTACTCCCAATGAATGGCGATGGATAAAAGAGGGGTTCACTCGGCGATCTGCAGTTCCGGCATCTTCACGCGCAGCCCCCGCGTGATGCCCAGCAGGCACAGGAGCCCAAGCCCCATCCAGCACAGGCCGATGGTGAACGACAGGCTGGAAAGGCTGCTCCATAGCCAGATCGTGCTGAGGAACCCCAGCGCCGGCACAACCGCGTACAGCAAGTAGTTCCTGGTACCGCGCAACTTCTGGTCGACCAGGTAGTGCTTGATCACCGCCAGGTTCACCGCCGAGAACGCGAACAGCGCACCGAAGCTGATCATGTTGGCGACGGTATCCAGCGTGATGAACAAGGCAATCAGCGAGAACAGGCTGACCAGCACGATGGCCGTGGCGGGCACGCGCTTTTTCGTCACCAGCTTGCCGAGCACGCGGGGCAGCGCGCCGTCACGGCCCATGGCGAACAGCACCCGCGACACGCTGGCCTGGGAGACCATCGCCGAGGCGAAGTAACCGGCGACATAGGTTGCGGTAAAGGCGGTCACCAGCAGTTCGCCGCCCACCCGGCGCATCACATCCACCGAGGCGGCATCCGGGTCGACGAAGCTGTTCCATTGCGGGAACACCATTTGCGCGAAATACGAAACCAGCAGGAACAGCAGGCCGCCGAACAGCGACACCACCATGATCGCCAACGGGATGGTGCGGCGTGGGTTGGGGGTTTCCTCGGCCATGGTCGACACCGCATCGAAGCCAAGAAACGACAGGCACAGCACCGCGGCGCCCGCCATGATCAGCGGCGCGCTGAAGCCTTCATGGTGGAATGGCGCCAGCAGCGACACGGGTGCGGACTGCTCGCTCAGGGTGTGCACCGACAACGCCACGAACACCACGATGAACACCAACTGAGCGACGATGAGTATCCAGTTGACCCGGGTGATGGACTCGATGCCCACCAGGTTCAGCGTGGTCACCAGGGCAATCGAGCCGAGCACCCACACGGCGGTCGGCACCCCGGGAAAATACTCGGACATGTAGATGCCGATCAGCAAATAGCTGAGCAACGGCAGGAAGATGTAGTCCAGCAACAGGGTCCACCCGGCGATGAAGCCGAAGTAAGCGCCAAACGCCTTGCGGGTGTAGGAGTAGACCGAGCCCGAATAGGGATGCGCCTGGACCATGCGCCCATAGCTGTAGGCCGTCAGCAGCATGGCGGCGAGAGTCAGCATGTAGGCGGTCGGCAAGTGGCCCTTGGTCATTTGGGTTACCAGGCCGTAGGTGGTAAACACCGCCAGCGGCACCATGTACGCCAGGCCGAACAACACCAGCCCGATAAGACCCAGCGGCTGACGGAAGCGGCGGGACGAGGCGGCTTTGGGTGAGGATTGATGAGCGGGCGTATCGGTCACGTTTGTTATTGTATTCATGGGTGACTCCTGGAAATGGGGATGCAGGGCGTCGCGGCATTCGATGGCATCGATGCCGTTCAGCGTTGCCTGATGGAGGTTGCGCACCACCCCTCGCCTGGGGTGGCGCGCTGGTCACTTCAGCGTTTTCCCGCGATCCGTGCGGTGCGATCCACGGCGATGCGGGTCTTTTCAACCAGCTCGTCCAGCTCAGTGCGCGTGGCCACCAGTGCCGGCGCCATGATCATGCGGCCCAGCGTCGAGCGAATGATTACGCCCTCTTCGAAACCAAACGTGCGGCACTGCCAGGCCAGGTCGTTTTCGTTCTCGAAGCGCTTGCGGGTGCTCTTGTCTTCGGCGAACTGCAAGGCCGCAAGCAGACCCGTGCCCTGGATCTCGCCGATCATCGGGTGATTGCCAAACACTTCATGGAGAATTTTTTGCAGGTACGGTCCGGTGTCGTTCTTCACCTGGCGCACGATGCCTTCGTCCCGCAGCGCCTTGAGGTTGGCCAGCGCCACCGCCGCCGCCACCGGGTGCCCGGAATAGGTCAGCCCGTGGGCAAACACGCCGCCGCGCTCCACCAGCGCATCGGCCACGCGCTTGCTCAGCACCAGGCCACCCATCGGCAGGTAACCGGAGGTCAGGCCCTTGGCGATGGACAGGGTGTCGGGCTCGAAACCGAAGTGTTGATGGGCGAACCATTCGCCGGTACGGCCAAAGCCACCAATCACCTCATCGGCACACAGCAGCACATCGTATTGCCGGCAAATGCGCTGGATCTCGGGCCAGTAGCTTTCCGGCGGGAAGATCATGCCGCCCGCGCCCTGGAACGGCTCGGCGATAAACCCGGCGACGTTTTCAGCGCCCAGCTCGAGGATTTTCTCTTCCAGCTGCAAGGCGCAGCGGCGGCCGAACTCGGCAGGCGTCAGCTCGCCGCCATGGGCGTACCAGTAGGGTTCGTCAATGTGTGCCACGTCGGGAATCAGGCCGCCCATCTCGTGCATGAACTTCATGCCGCCCAGGGCAGACGCCGCCAGCGTGGAGCCGTGATAACCATTCCAGCGCCCGATCATGATTTTTTTCTGCGGTTGGCCGACCACTTGCCAGTAACGGCGCACGGTACGGATCAGTACTTCGTTGGCCTCGGAGCCGGAGTTGGTGTAGATCACGTGGCTGTAGTGGCCCGGCAACAGGCTGAAGAGCAACTCCGACAGCTCGATCACCGCCGGGTGGGTGGTGTGGAAGAACATGTTGTAGTACGCCAACTGGTCCATCTGGGCGGCAGCGGCAGCGGTCAAGTCCCTGCGACCGTAACCCAGCTGGGTGCACCACAGGCCCGACATGCCGTCCAGGTAACGCTTGCCTTCGCTGTCCCACAGGTAAAGGCCCTCACCGCGCACCATCACCCGAGGGCCTTCGGCATTCAGCGCTTTTTGATCGACAAATGCATGGATGTGGTGGGCCGCATCCGACTTCTGGTAGTCCTCGGTCAGGCGGTTCAGTTGGGCGGGTACGTTCATGGTATTTCTCTCTTATTAGTAGTGACGCAAGGGCGAGCAACGCCGCTCAGCGGTGCTTGCTCATGTAGCTTTCAAGGGGGTCTTTGCTCAGCACTCCCTGGGCTTCGGCCAGCGAATCGATAAACAGGGCAAACAGTTCCGATTGCGCGCCGATATCGAGCTTGGTGTAGATGTGTTTGCGGTGGGACTTGATGGTGTCTTCCGAGACGTCGAGGCGTTCGGCCAGCGAACGGGTGGAATGCCCGCGCAGGATCAGTTGGGCGATCCGGCATTCCCGCTCGGTCAATATCGACGAGCCGAAGTTGTTCAGCGCCGAGTGAATGCGCTGCTCCAGCAGGTTTTCGAATCGCGCCCCCTGGGCATCCAGGCCAACGAAATGCTTGCCCAGCACCGCCAGCACCCACGGCGCGATGCGTTTGAATTGGCCGGTGATGGTGGCGTCGAGCTTTTGCGTAAAGGCCAGCGACACCGCCAGGCTCGAGCCGTTGCTCGACTGCAGGATGTAGTTCAGCTCATCCTCCAGATGCGAGTGGCGGTAAAACGACTGGAAGTATTCGCTGAGCTCGAAGTGATCGGGGGCGACCTCGGCCAGCTCGTAACACCCGGAGCTGACGCCCTCCACACAGGCCCCGTAAAACGGGTCGAGCAGATAAAACCCCGACAGGTACTGGCGCACATTGCCTTGTGGCAACCATGGCCCGTCCAGCTCGAACAGCGCACTGGGCATGCCGCCGCGCGGGTAGAAATACAGCGTGGTGGCCTGGATCGGCTGGAGATAACCGAGAGCCTCGAACAAGGTCGCGGCGAACCCCGATTGCCCGATGCTATCGGTCACCCGGGCCATCTGTTCGAACCATTGCGCAGAAGAAAGCCGGTCGTTTTCCACTTCAAACACTCGCTGAAAGAACTGCAAGGATGGTTGCACACCCGCTCCATCCTCGAAATCACCCGATAGGGTGAGCCTGCATCCGATATTTATGCTCACTTCCCAGCTTAATAATATTTTATTAAAAACCGCCCTCCGCCTAGCCTTGAAGCCATGCCCAAGCTGAATCCAACTGCATTACGCAAGGACAGACACATGACTCAAGCAATAACAAAAACAGACACGCTGGTGGTGGGAGCCGGTCAGGCTGGCGTTGCCATGAGCGAGCACCTGAGCAAGCAAGGCGTGCCGCACCTGGTGCTGGAGCGCAGCCGTATCGCCGAGCGCTGGCGCACCGGCCGCTGGGACTCGCTGGTCGCCAACGGCCCGGCCTGGCATGACCGTTTTCCGGGCCTGGCTTTCGATAACGTCGCCCCCGATGGCTTTGCGCCGAAAGAGCGTGTGGCGGACTACTTCGAAGCCTATGCACGCAAGTTCAATGCACCGATTCGTACCGGCGTCGACGTGACCTCGGTGGTGCGCAATGTCGGTCGCCCAGGCTTCACCATCCACACCAGCGAAGGCGTGATCGAAGCCAACCGCGTGGTGGCGGCCACCGGGCCGTTCCAGAAGCCGGTGATTCCGGCGATTGCCCCTCAAGACAGCGCGCTGCACCAGATCCACTCCGCCGACTACCGCAACCCCGCGCAACTGCCGGCCGGCGCGGTGCTGGTGGTGGGGGCGGGTTCCTCCGGGGTGCAGATCGCCGACGAACTGCAACGCTCCGGGCGCCAGGTGTACCTGTCGGTGGGTGCTCACGACCGCCCACCGCGTGCCTATCGCAACCGCGATTTCTGCTGGTGGCTGGGCGTGCTGGGTGAGTGGGACCAGGCCGCGATGAAACCCGGCCGCGAGCACGTGACCATTGCGGTGAGCGGCGCCCACGGCGGCAAGACCATCGACTTCCGCGAGCTGGCCCAACAAGGCATGACCCTGGTCGGCCTGACCCAATCCTTCAACGGCAGTGTTGCGAGCTTCCAGCCCAACCTGGTGGAAAACCTGGCCCGCGGCGATGAGAACTACCTGGCCCTGCTGGATGCGGCGGATGCCTATATCGAGCGCAACGGCCTCGACCTGCCGCCAGAGCCCGAAGCGCGTCGCGTATTTCCCGATGCCGAGTGCATCAAGCACCCGATCCTGGAACTGGACCTGGCCAAGGCCGGTATCACTTCAATCATCTGGGCCACCGGCTTTGCCGTGGATTACAGCTGGCTGAAGGTCGATGCATTTGACGCCGCCGGCAAGCCGCAGCACCAGCGCGGCGTAGCCAGCGAGTCGGGCATCTACTTCCTCGGTTTGCCATGGCAGTCGCGCCGGGGCTCGTCGTTTATCTGGGGTGTGTGGCATGACGCCAAGTACGTGGCCGACCATATCGCCATCCAGCGCCAATACCTTGAATACCGCGAGCCCGCACCGGTTGTTCACACCTCACCTGTCAGCGCCTGATCACTTTTTTCTGGAGTTTTTTTGATGCCTACTCACACTCGCATCCGCATGTTCAACACCAAGGAAACCTATCCTAACCAGAGCCTGGACAATGACCTGTGCCAGGCCGTACGCGCCGGCAACACGGTGTATGTACGGGGCCAGGTGGGCACCGATTTCGACGGCAACCTGATCGGCCTTGGCGACCCGCGCGCGCAAGCCGAACAGGCAATGAAAAACGTCAAGCAACTGCTGGAAGAGGCCGGCAGCGACCTGAGCCACATCGTCAAGACCACCACCTACCTGATCGACCCGCGCTACCGCGAGCCGGTGTACCAGGAAGTCGGCAAGTGGCTCAAGGGCGTGTTCCCGATCTCCACCGGGTTGGTGGTTTCGGCCCTGGGCCAGCCACAGTGGCTGATGGAAATCGACGTGATTGCAGTCATTCCCGAGTAACCCAAGGAGGCACGACATGACCTTTTCAATCGTCGCCCGCTGCGCGGAAACCGGCCAGATGGGCATTGCCATCAGCTCATCGAGCATCGCCGTGGGCGCCCGCTGCCCATGGCTGCGGCCCGGCGTGGGTGCGGTCTCGACCCAGAACATCACCCTGCCCGCCCTCGGCCCGGACGTACTCGATCTATTGGAGCAAGGCCTTGCCCCTGCCGATGCCGTAGACAAGGCCCTGACCCGCAACGGCTACAGCCAATACCGGCAACTGACGGCGATTGATCACCTCGGGCGCACGGTGCATTTCAGCGGCAACGAAACCCTTGGCACCCACAATGCGGTGTCGGGCGAACAGTGCGTGGCCGCCGGCAATATGCTCGCCGACCGCGCGGTGATCGAGGCGATGGTCAAGGCCTTCGAGCAAGGCGAAGGCCAACTGGCAGACCGCCTGCTGGCCGCGATGCATGCGGCCATTGCCGCCGGGGGCGAAGCCGGGCCGGTGCATTCCGCCGCGCTGGTGGTGGTGGGCGAGCTGACCTGGCCGATCATCAACCTGCGGGTGGATTGGGCCGACGAGCAGCCGATCGCCGAGCTGCAAAAGCTCTGGGACGCCTACCGTCCACAGGTGCAGGACTACATCGACCGCGCCCTCGCCCCGGACCGCTCCCCTGGCTACGGCGTGGCCGGAGACGACCGATGAGCACCAGCCGGGAACTGCTGCAGGCGCTGGTGGAGTTTGATACCACCAGCCGCGAATCCAACCTGAAGCTGATCGAGTTCGTGCGCGATTACCTGGCAGGGTTCGGCGTGCCTTGCGAGTTGATCTACAACGATGAGCGCAGCAAGGCCAATCTGTTCGCCACCCTCGGCCCGGCGAATGTGCCCGGGATTGTGCTGTCGGGGCACACCGATGTGGTGCCGGTGGATGGCCAGCCGTGGACGTTGCCGCCGTTTGAGTTGACCGAACGCGACGGCAAGCTGTTTGGCCGGGGCACGGCGGACATGAAGGGCTACATCGCCTGTGTACTGGCGCTGGTGCCGGCCTTGGCAAGCGCAGACTTGCGCATGCCGGTGCACATCGCCCTGTCCTACGACGAGGAAGTCGGCTGCCTTGGGGTGCGTTCGTTGCTCAAGGTGCTGGAACAATGGCCGGTGAAACCGCTGCTGTGCATTATCGGCGAGCCCACCGAGTTGAAGCCGGTGCTGGGCCATAAAGGCAAGCTCGCCATGCGCTGTGAAGTGCATGGCGAGGCCTGCCATTCGGCGTATGCGCCCCAGGGCGTGAATGCGATCGAGTATGCGGCCGAGTTGATTGGTGAGTTGGGGCGAATCGGCCAGCGCCTCAAGGTGCATCAGGACGAGCGCTTTGACCCGCCGTTCAGCACCGTGCAAACCGGGGTGATCTCCGGGGGCAAGGCGTTGAATATCGTGCCTGCCGATTGCCGTTTTGACTTTGAAGTGCGCGCCCTGCCCTCGATGGACCCGGGTGAAGTGGCCGAGGAGCTGCAAGCCTATGCGATGCAGCAGGTGTTGCCGCGGATGCAGGCGGTGAGCCGGCAGAGTGCGATTCGCTTCAGTGAGTTGTCGGCGTACCCAGGGCTGGCCACCGACCAGAGCAGCCAGGCGGCCGAGCTGATTGCGGCGTTTTGCGGCTCGCGGGAATTTGGCACCGTGGCGTTCGGGACCGAGGGTGGGTTGTTTGATGCGGCGGGCATTCCGACGGTGGTGTGCGGGCCTGGGAGCATGGACCAGGGGCATAAGCCGGATGAGTTTGTGAGTGTTGCGCAACTGAAGGCTTGCGATGCCATGTTGTTGCGCATGCTCGACTCGATTCGCGCCTGAACGCGGGCCAAATGTGGGAGCGGGCTTGCTCGCGAATGCGGTGTGACAGTCACCCGATGTATTGACTGATCCACCGCTTTCGCGAGCAAGCCCGCTCCCACATTTTTAGTTCTGTGTCTAACCTAACAACCGCGCCAGCTCTTCCCGGCAATACTCCACAAACAACTGCACCGGCTTGGTCAACGGCGCCCGCCGCAACCACACCGCCGACAACCCCGACCCCGTCACCGTCTCCGCCAACGGCACGCACACCAGCTTCTGCCCGTCATAGGAATACGGCGAAAACGGCTTGGTCACCAGGATCGAAAACCCGAACCCGCGCCCTACCATCCCGCGCACCATCTCGATCGACGGCGAACTGAAGACAATATTCGGCGTCAGCCCACGCTCTTCAAAGATGCTCACGAAGTACGTCCGGCTCGGCAGCACATCCAGCAAAATCATCGGTTCCAGCACCAAGTCCGCCAACGACACCTTGGCCTGCTGCGCAAACCGGTGATCCGCCGGCAGCAACGCATAGGGTTGCTGCGGCGGCATCAGCGGCGTGGTCTCGATGGCGCTGCCCAGGTCATGCTCAAACAGCATCGCCACATCGATACTGCCGGCCGTCAGCGCCTGCACCAGTTCCTGTTGTTCGCCATCGCGCAGACGGATTTCCACCCCCGGCCAACGCTCCCGGAAACCGGCAATCAAGCGCGGCAAATACAGCGGTGCCACGGTTTCGAAGCAACCGATATCGATCTGCCCCGCCACCACGTCATTGTCTGCCAGGGCGTTCTGCTCAAACTCATGGGCCACCCGCAGCAGCTCCAGGGCTTTACGATAGAACCGCGCACCGCTCGGCGTCAGCGACACCCCTTGGGCGTGATGGCGGATAAACAGCTGCACGCCGAAGCTGTCTTCCAGTTGCTTGATGGCCGTCGACACCGACGGTTGCGCGATATAGAGCTTGCGCGAGGCCTCTGCCACGCTGCCGCACTCGGCCGTGGTTACAAAATATCTGAGCTGGCGCAGGTTATAGGCAGCCATCGGGACCTCCATAAACGTGGGATTTCGCCCCAAACAAGTGCGTGAAAATCGGCTTTTTCACACTGATTCAAGTGCATGCAACATACCGGAGCAAAAAACCCCGCGAGATATTATTTTTAAGGTCTATAGCAACAAACTTACTAATTTACCTCCCTGTGACCATTGCACATGATCACTCCAACAACAAAAGCGACGCACACGCGCCGCCCAGCGAAGTACGTCAACGTACTCACCTTGCCTTGGAGCTCGTCATGGTTACCACTGCAACATCCTCCGCCCCGCTTATCGAAAAACACACGATTGGATACGTGCCCCCGGAAGATCGCCACGGAAAGGTAAGAGACCTGTTCACCCTGTGGTTCGGCGGCAACATCGCGCCGTTGCCCATCGTCACCGGCGCGCTGGCCGTGCAACTGTTCGGCCTGAACCTGGTGTGGGGCATCATCGCCATCCTCGTCGGCCACCTCGTCGGCGGCGTGCTGATGGCGCTGCACTCGGCCCAGGGCCCGCAAATGGGCATCCCGCAAATGATCCAGAGCCGCGCCCAGTTCGGCTCCCTTGGCGCACTGCTGGTGGTGGTGATCGCCGGCGTGATGTACATCGGCTTCTTCGCCTCCAACATCGTACTGGCGGGCAAATCCCTGCACGGCGTCGTCGACGCGATCCCGGTACCGGTAGGCATCGTCATCGGCGCCATCGGCTCGGGGATCATCGGCATCATCGGCTACCGCTTCATCCACGTCCTCAACCGCATCGGTACCTGGGTGCTGGGCGCGGGCATCGTGCTGGGGTTTGGCTACATCTTCACCCATGTGCAGACGGCCGACTTCCTGACGCGCGGTAACTTCAACATCTCCGGCTGGCTGGCCACCGTGTCGCTGGCCGCGCTGTGGCAAATCGCGTTTGCGCCGTATGTGTCTGACTACTCCCGCTACCTGCCGGCGGATGTGCCGGTGGCGTCGACCTTCTGGACCACCTATCTGGGCACCGTGCTCGGTTCCAGCCTGTCGTTCATCTTTGGTGCGGTTGCGGTACTGGCTACGCCGGTGGGCATGGACACCATGGACGCGGTCAAACTGGCGACCGGCTCCATTGGCCCGCTGATGCTGTTGCTGTTCCTGCTCAGCGTGATCAGCCACAACGCACTTAACCTGTACGGCGCCGTGCTGTCATTGATCACCCTGGTACAGACCTTTGCCTACCGCTGGATCCCGACCGCCAAGGCGCGTGCCGTGATCTCGGTGCTGGTGCTGGCGGCGTGCTCGATTGCGGCGGTGTTTGCGTCGAAGGATTTTATCGGGCACTTCGTGGACATGGTGCTGGTGCTGCTGGTGGTGCTGGTGCCGTGGACGGCGATCAACCTGATCGACTTCTACGCGATCCATAAGGGCAAGTACGACATCGGTTCGATCTTTCGCGTGGATGGAGGGATTTATGGCCGGTACAACCCCCAGGCGCTGGTGGCCTATGCGGTGGGGATTGTGGTGCAGATTCCGTTTATGAATACGCCGCTGTATGTCGGGCCGATTTCGGCGCATATCAACGGGGCGGATTTGTCCTGGTTGGTGGGGTTGGTGGTGACGTCGCCGTTGTATTTCTGGTTGGCGAGTCGGGACAGTGCGTATAAGCGGCGGTTGGAGGGGGGGAAGTTGGTGGGTGGGGTTTAATAGAGCCTGGCTCAGTTACGAGAAAACCCGCATTTGCGGGTTTTCCAGTTATCCGGCTTGGCGAATATTGATGGTGCCAGGAAGGCCGCCATCGCGGCCTCGCTAAAGCTCGACGGCTCCCATAGGGGGTCGGTGGTGTGAGTGGGTTTTGTGTTCGGCGGTGCTGTCGGGGTGTTCTTTCTTTATCATGGGGGCTGTCGTTCAATTTCTCTGGTAACCCAATGCACGCCCTCACCTTCCGTAACGCCAACCCCGCAGACGCCAACCGTTGCTACGAGATCGAAATCTCGGCCTACGAAGGCGACGAAGCCGCGACCCTGGAAAAGATCGCCACGCGCATTGCGCTGTACCCGCAAGGCTTTCTGATCCTGGAGGCGGATGGTGTTGTGGTCGGTTTCATCAACTGCGGTTGCGCCGATGAAGTGGTGATGTCGGATGAGGCCTTCAAGGAGTTGGTCGGGCATTCAGCCGATGCGCCGAATGTGGTGATCATGTCGGTGGTGGTGGATCCCGCCCAGCAAGGCAAGGGCTACTCCACGCGCTTGATGACGGAGTTCGTGCAGCGCATGCAGGCGATGGGCAAGAAGACCATTCACCTGATGTGCAAGGACCAGCATGTGGAGCTGTATAAGCGCATGGGCTATCGCTATGTGCAGCCGTCGGCGTCGGACCACGGCGGGATGGCATGGCATGAGATGGTGATGGATATCTAGCCATCGCACTCCCCCCTGTGGCGAGGGAGCTTGCTCCCGTTGGGGTGCGAAGCGCCCCTGATTCAGTGGATGCGGTTTTTCAGAGACCTGGTGACCGGTTTTGGGGCTGCTGCACAGCCCAACGGGAGCAAGCTCCCTCGCTACAGGGAAAGCATTTGCCTTGGGTTACAGGTTTCCCCCGGCCCACACGTGCGGGCGACGTGCAGCCCAAGGCGTTGCCCGTTCCAGTTGCGTCGCCAGGCCAAGCAACATGCCCTCCTGACCAAACGCGCCCATGAACTGCATGCCGATCGGCAGCCCGCTCCGGGAATCATGACCCAGCGGCACCGACATCGCCGGCGCGCCAATGACGTTGGCCAGCGCGGTAAACGGCGAATGCGCAAACACTCGATTCATCCACCCTCGCCCGTCCAGTTGCGCCTGCCCCTGGATGTAGTCGCCGATCATCGGCGCCAGCCCGGGCAGTGTGGGCGACAGCAGCACGTCATATCGCTGGAACAGGTCACCCATGTGGCGCGCGACGATGTTGCGTTCCCACAGGGCCCCCAACAGGTCTATCGCTTGCAGTGACTTGCCCAGGCGATACAACGCCAGTGTCGCCGGTTCCAGGTATTCAGCACTGATCGAACGACCCGTCGCGCCGGCAACTGCATCTATCCAGGCTGCCGTATTCGACGACCAGAAGCGCGCATTGAGTTCGACAAACGCCTCCCAACTGACGCCAATGTCCGGCTGGATTTCTTCAACCTGATGACCCAGTGCTTCCAGTTGTTTGGCGGTATTGAGCAGCGCCTGTTCCACCGCCGGATGCAGCTTTTGCCCGCTTAAAGGCAGACTCTGGAGGGCAATGCGCAACGAACCGGGGGCCCGTTGGGCAAGCGCCGAAAAGCTGCTTTCCGGCGGTGCTATGTGAAACGGATCTCCAGGCGCGCCGCCATGGATCGCGTCGAGCATGCCAGCGCTGTCGCGTACCGAACGGGTCAATACCCCGTGCACTGCCAAACCACTCCAGACTTCGTCGACGTCCGGCCCCATGGGCACGCGACCACGGCTCGGCTTGAGCCCGAACAGGCCGCACATGGACGCGGGTACGCGGATTGAGCCGCCGCCATCGGTCGCATGCGCCACCGGTACCAACCCCGCCGCCACCGCCGCTGCCGAGCCGCCGCTGGAACCACCGGCGCTGCGCTGCACGTCCCACGGGTTGCGGGTGGGGCCTGAAAAGCGGCTTTCGGTGGTGGTGCTGGCGGCGAATTCGGGGGTGGTGGTGCGGCCCAACGGCATGAGGCCGGCGCGGCGCAGGCGGGTCATCAGTTCCGAGTCGGCATCGGCGGTGCAGCCCTGCGCGAGCGCGCTGCCGAGTTCATTGCGGCGGCCTGCGGCGCTGACGCCCAGGTCTTTGAGCAGCAGCGGCACGCCATGGAACGGGCCTTGGGCCGCAACCGGTTCATCGTCCCAGGCTTCCACCAAGGCGTTGATCTGCGGGTTGACGACTAAGATGGCTTGCAAGGCCACCGCGCGCACCTCGTCGACACTGACAGCGTGGGTGTGGATCAGGCGTGCCAGGCCGGTAGCATCCTGATCGGCATATTCAGACAGGTACATGAAACCCTCCAAACGGGTATGATGAATACTCTTCGGTATCGGACGATACCGATAAGTATCATGCGATACTCCATGGTATCGCTGTCAAGTGGAGAATGTGCATGCGTGCGCAACGGACACCTCAACTGCCGCCCCGCGAGCGGATCGTCGATGCGGCGCAAACGCTGTTTGTCGAACAGGGCATCACCCGTGTCAGCGTGGATGCCATTGCGGCACTGGCCGCCTCGACCAAGATGACCGTGTACCGGCATTTCGAGAATAAGGATGCGCTGGTGCTGGAGTGGCTGGAGCGCCTGACGGAAAGCTACAGCGATGTGCTGGATGGCCTGGCGCAGCAACACCCCGACTCCCCCAGGGAACAGCTGCTGGGCTTGGCGGGTTTTATCGTCGACGACCTGGAACGGGCGGGCTATCGCGGTTGCCCGTTTACCAACACCCTCGCGGAAATTCCGGAGGCCGATCACCCTGCGCGAGCGCTGATCCAGGCGCATAAAAAACGCCAGTTTGAGCGGGTGAAGCTGCTGTGCACGCAGCTCAAGGCGAGCAAGCCCGGGGAGCTGGCTGAAGAGCTGACGTTGTTGATGGAAGGTGCCCAGGTGGTTGCGCAAAACAAAGGCGTGGATCAGGTGGGTGAACGGCTGATGCGGATGGTGCGGGAACGGCTTTGACAGGGAGCAGAACCTGATGAAACAGCATTTGATTGAGATAGGTGACCAACCAGACGCCGAAGCCGAGCAGCTTCTCGGCAAGGGACTCGCCGCCTTCAACGAACACATCACCGGCTCCAATGACCGACGTCCGTTGACGGTGCTGATCAAGGATCCCGACACCGGTGAAACCCTCGGCGGCATCACCGGCAAAACCAGCCTCGGCATGGCGTTCCTCGACCTGTTCCATTTGCCCGATGCGCTGCGTGGTTCAGGCCTGGGTACATCGCTGCTGAAGGCGTTCGAAGACGAAGCCCGTCACCGAGGGTGCCGCTCGGCGGTGCTGTACACCATCAGTTTCCAGGCCCCGGAATTTTACGAGAAGAATGGGTGGGTACGTTTTGGTGAAATACCATGCGACCCGCAAGGCAGCAGCCGGGTTTTCCTCAGCAAAACGCTCTGACGGCTAGACGCCAAGCCTTTTGCCAAACAACCGATTTTCATGGGTTTCATTCTGGAACGTATACGTAGGCGCCCCCAGTAGCTCATAACCACGACGCGGGTAAAAACCCAGCGCCCGCTCGTTGCCGACCCACACCGTCGCCCACAACAAAGAAGCGCCACCCTGCCCTGCACGCTGTTCAGCCGCTTGCAGCAAACGGTAGCCGAGTCCGAGCCCGGTAAACCGTTCCTGGATGTAGAGCCGCTGCAACTCCGCCGGTTTCGGGGTTGAGATCAGCGCATGGCCGGTGTCCATCGCAACCTGGGCAAACCCCACCAGATGCCCGTTGGATTCAGCGACGATGATGGCCGTGCCCGGCTGGGCGATCAGCGCGGAAATCGTCTGGGGCGAAAACGCTTGCAGCGCCTCGGCGGCGATTGAGTCGCGAATGCCTTCGGTGGCGTAAGTATCGAGAAAAACCTGCATGCCCAGCACACCAACGCATAACGCGTCTTCAGGCCGTGCATCGCGGATAAGCATGTCGGGAAGCATTCGAGGGGTACTCTCAAAATCAGCAAAGGCAACGTTTTAACACAACTGCACATCTCTTCAATTGCCAGCCTGAATTTGCCCCAGTAGGGTTGTCGCTTCCCCCGCCAACAGGAGCCAGCAATGACCTGGTTTTCAGATCCCGACGCTGTCGCCCGCTACGCCGAAGGCCCGGTGAGGCTGGTGCCGGGTTTCGAGTCCTTGCAGCGCATGAGCACGCTGCTGCTGCGCGAAAGCGTCCCAGCCACCGGCAAGGTATTGGTACTCGGTGCAGGCGGCGGCCTGGAGTTGAAGAAGTTTGCCGACAGCCAGCCCGAGTGGCAGTTTGTGGGGGTGGACCCGTCTGCCGAGATGCTGAAGCTGGCCGAGGCCACCTTGGGTCCGCTGATGGCCCGGGTGCAGTTGCATGAAGGCTATATCGATACCGCGCCCGAGGGGCCGTTCGATGCCGCCACGTCCTTGCTGACCTTGCACTTCATCCCGGCCGAAGAGCGTCTGCAAACCTTGAAAGAACTGTGGCGGCGCTTGTCGCCGGGCGCGCCTTTGATTGCGGCGCATCACAGCTTCCCCCAATCCTCGCCAGAGGAAAAAGCGCGCTGGCTGAAGCGTTATGTAGCCTATGCCGTGGATTCCGGCGTACCGGCTGAAGATGCCCAGCGGGCGATTGCCGCCATCAGCAGCCACTTGCCGGTGTTGTCACCCAACGACGATGAAGCGCTGCTACGGGAGGCAGGCTTCGAAGGTGTGGAACTGTTCTACGCGGGCTTCAGCTTCAAGGGCTGGATTGCCTACAAGCCCGCCTAGCTTCCGGGGGAGGCTTACCAACTCCCCGACGCCCCACCCCCACCACTGGAACCACCACCACCCGATGAGCTGCTGCTGGAACTGGAACTCGAACCGGAGGAGCTGGAGCCCCCACCCGACCCCGACCCCGACCCGCCGCTGATACCGTGGGCAAAGATGAACAGCGCCGCGAACGAAGCGAAGGGAAACGCCAGCAGCCATCCCGTGGCGCCCTTGTCAATCAATGCCCCCACGATCCCGTACACCACCAGCACCGCCACCAGCCGCGCGATAAAGCCACCCTGGCTCTCTTTCCACATGCTCTTCATCACCAGGAACAGGCCGAGATACAGGCCCAGGACCAGCAACCCTGCGAATGGATAAGCCAGCCAGTGAATAAGGGATATCTCGCGCACGAAGTTATCGGTCAGCAGCACGCCGGCGATGTAGCCCAACAGCACCAGCACGGTGTAAAACGCCGCCCTCGCCTGCCACAACGCGCCGAAAGTAGCGCCACCGATCAGCATGCACAGGGGCAGCAACAGCAAATAGACCGGCCAGTCCTTGCCGCCCGCAACCGCGACCAGCACCACGGTGACACCGACCACCGCCATCAGGGCCCGGCGCCAAGGGAGTTTTTCGGCGCCCATCAATACCCCGACCACCCCGCCAAACATGAATGCCAGGAGTACCGCATACGCTTCAGGCGGAAAACCGGCCTTGGCCACCTCGGGCAAATTGCCCCCGTCCACCAACAGTGTCAGGTCGTCCACCGCCTGCTGCACGCCGCCGGCGTAATCGCCCTGGCGAAACGCCGGGGTGATGTGTTCCTCGATGATGCGGTGGGCCAGCAGGTCGGTGACCACGCCCTCCAGGCCGTAACCGACTTCGATCCGAACCTTGCGATCGTCTTTCGCCACCAGCAGCAGGATGCCGTCGTTGACGTCCTTGCGCCCCAGTTTCCAGGCACGGAACAGTTGGTTGGCGAAGTCCTCGATGCCAACGCCCTGGGTGCTCGGCAGCAGCATCACCGCCACCTGTGCGCCCTTGCGTTGTTCCAGACCGGCGAGTTGCGTGGTCATACGCGATTGAGTGGCAGCGTCGAGGGTTTGGGTCAGGTCGATCACGCGCTGGTCCAGCGCAACCGTGACCGGCGCCGGGGGAACGGTATCGGCCCACACTTGCGAGCCGGAAACGATCAGCAGCAAGCCCAAGACACATTGCCGTAGGAACACCATCATGTTTTGTTACCTGAAGTTTCATCCTGAATCGGCCGACTTTACCCTATCGACGCTATAAACAGGTGACCCGACGCCACCGACTATCTAGACTTACGCCACCCCCACACACGCCCTACACGAGAACGCCATGGACCTTCAGCAGCGCAACAACGTCAGGGTGTATGGCAGCGGTCCCTCGACCCTGGTTTTCTCCCATGGCTTCGGGTGTGATCAAACCATGTGGAATTATCTGTTTCCTCACTTCACCGGCCGTTTCCGCGTGGTGCTGTATGACCTGGTGGGGGCTGGCCAGTCTGACCTGAGCGCGTACGACAGCGAAAAATACAGCTCACTGACCGGCTACGCCCATGATCTGGGTGAGGTCATTGATGAATACGCCGTGGGCCCGGTGGTGCTGGTGGGGCACTCCGTCAGCGCGATGATCGGCGCCCTGGCCGATCGCCAGGCGCCCGGAACAATCGCCGCCCATGTGATGATCGGCCCTTCGCCCTGCTATATCGATTCCGGTGACTACACGGGCGGGTTCACCCTCGACGATATCCATTCGTTGCTCGATACCCTCGATAGCAATTACCTCGGCTGGTCCAGCACCATGGCCCCGGTAATCATGGGCGCACCCGGGCAACCTGCCCTTGGCGAAGAACTGACCAACAGTTTCTGCCGCACCGAGCCCGACATCGCCAAGCGCTTCGCACGGGTGACGTTCCTGTCGGACAACCGCCAGGACATCGCGGGCCTGATGACCCCCACCCTGATTCTGCAATCCACCGACGACTTGATCGCACCGGTGTGCGTCGGTGAGTACCTGCATGCCGCGTTGCCCGCCAGCACGTACTGCCTGGTCGATAACGTGGGGCATTGCCCGCACATGAGCGCACCCGGCGCCTGTTCAGCGGCCATGGACAGTTTCCTGTTGCCATGGGTGGGTGCCGATGCCAGCCGATAACCTGTCGTTGCCGGACTCTCAACGTTTGTTCGACGGTGCGCCCTGCGCCTTGGTCGTCACCCGGGAAGACGGCACCATCGTGCAGGCCAACCAGTGCTTCAGCGACTGGACCGGCTTCAGCGTAGAGGAGTTGAAGGAACGACGGTTCCAGGACCTGCTGACGATGGGCGGGCGGATCTTCCATCAGACGCACCTGGCGCCACTGATGAAAATGCAAGGCTCCATCGCCGAAGTGAAACTCGACCTGCTGCACCGTGACCGGCGCACCGTCACGGTATTGCTCAACGGCGTCAGGCACGAACATGCCGGTATTGCCTACAACGAACTGGCCCTTTTCGGCACCACCGACCGTGACAAGTACGAGCGCGAACTGCTCAACGCCCGCAAACTGGCTGAAGCCTTGCTGCAGGAAAAGACCGCCGCTGAAGTCGCGCTGCATCAGGCCCAGGCCGAACTGAGCAGCGCCTATGAAATCGCCCAGCGCCGGGCGCTGTTTGCCGAGCAGATGGTCGCGATTGTCAGCCATGACCTGAAGAACCCGCTTACCGCGATCAAGATGGCCTCGGAGTTCCTCGCCCGTGGCGAGCGCAGCCCCAAGGAGCGCCAACTCCTGGGGCATATCGGCCTGTCCACCGAACGGGCGCAGCGGATGATCGCCGACTTGCTGGACTTCACCCAGGCCAGAGTCGGCCAGGGCATCAGCATCAATCCCGTAGCACTCGACCTGCACGCCGTCACCCGTGACAGTCTCGACGAGTTGCAAGTGGCGTTCCCCACGGCGACCCTCGAACATCACGCCACGGGCAGCGCCCGCACGTTCCTGGATGCCGACCGCATACAACAAATCATCGGCAACCTGGTGGCCAACAGCGTGGCGTACGGCGACCTGCAACAGCCGATTACCATCACCTCGCACCAGGACGCGCAAGAGAGCCGGCTCTCGGTGCATAACCAGGGGCCGGCGATTCCCGAAGCGTTGATGGCTGGCTTGTTTGAACCCATGACCCGAGGCACGGAGCAGGACAGTGAGGTGCGTAGCGTTGGCCTGGGGCTGTTTATCGTGCGGGAAATTGCCAAGGCCCATGATGGAGGTGTTTCGGTGAGTTCAAGCCCGGACCGGGGCACTACCTTCAGTGTGCACTTTCCATTGCGCCACCCATGAGCGCGGCCGCCACAGTGCCGTGAACAACGGTTTGGACTGACCCCGTCAACACCACGCCGCCGTGCCCATCCCACTGCACCGTCAGGGTACCGCCATCGCATTGCACGTCGACGGTGTCATCCAGCAGCCCACGACGAATCCCGTTGACCACCGCGCCACAACAGCACGAACCCGAGCCCTGCGGGATACCGCCGCCCCGTTCCCAGATGCGCAGGCGGATATGACCCCGGTCGAGTACCTGCACGAAATGCACATTGGTCTTGTTGGGGAACAACGGGTGGGTTTCCAGTGACGGGCCAACCGCCGCAATATCGACCGTCGCCAGATCATCGACAAAGAAGGTGCAGTGCGGGTTGCCCATGCTGCACGCCGCCGGGTCGCCCTCCAGCGGCAAGCGTTCGGTGTCCATCGCCTGCGCCAGCGGAATTTCTTCCCAGCCCAATGAAGGCAGCCCCATGTCCACCGACACCCGCTGTCCCGATTCGCGCACGCAGGTCAGCAGCCCCCGGTTGGTTCGCAGCACGAGGGTGGCAGTGCCGGCTTCGCGCATCAGCATGTCTGCAACCCCGCGGGTGGCGCTGCCGCAGGTGTCGAGCGGGGTGCCGTTGGGGTTCCAGAATGTGATGCGGGCAGCCGCGTCAGTGCAGTCAAGCACCACGGCCAATTGATTGAAGCCGATGCCGCGATGACGGTCACCCAGGCGGCGGGCGATTTCAGCGGTGATCGGGTCATCCTGGCCGCGCCGGTCGATCACGATGAAATCATCACCGTGGGCGTGCATCTTCACGAACTGCAAAGTCATGGGGCGTCCTGTTCTCGACCGGGCAAGGCCTGCAAGGATAGAGGGCTGGCGGGTATTTCATCAAATTCCCATCACGGGCATGGTAGCGTGGCTGCGCCCCGATCGGGTCAATCCATCCCTGAGGAACAGCATGCTCCAACGCCCTCTGCACACCGTGGCCCTCGCCGCGCTGCTCGCCGCGTTCGCCAACGCCGCCTTTGCCGCGCCCCAGGTCCTGAGTGCCTGCCAGCCCGCCACCTCAAATCCGACCTCCAAATCGCTGCTGGCTGCCGCCCAGCGCCACCTCGGCGACCAGCCCGACGCCCTGCCCCATCTGCACACCGAAGGTACCCTGCCGAACCACGGCATCCGCGAGCAAAGTATCGCCGCCGAGAAGGATTGGCCAGTCATGCGCCAAGCGGCCCTGGCCTGGCGCCTGAGCCGTGACACGCGCTACCTCAAGCAAGTGGATGACTACCTGAGCGCGTGGGCCAGCACCTACCAGCCGGACTTCAACCCGATCGACGAAACCAACCTCGACATGCTGATCAGCGCCTACGCCCTCACCGCCAGCGACCTTCGCCCCCAGACCCGCGACGCCACCCGCGCGCTGCTGACCAACCTGGGCAATGGCTATATCGAGCGCATCAAGCAGTTCCACGGCGAAAAGAAAGCCACCAACACCAATAACTGGCAGAGCCACCGCGTAAAACTGGTCACGGTGGCCGCCGCTGCACTGGGCGACCGCGAGATGCTCGAACAGGCCTTCCAGCTGTTCCGGCAACAGATCAACGACAACGTACTGCCCGACGGCTCGGTGAGCGACTTCCAGGACCGTGACGCCCTGCACTATGTGGTCTACGACCTGGAGCCGCTGGTGCAGGCCGCGCTGGCGGCCAAGCCCTACGGCATTGGCGGCAACTGGCTGGACGTCACCGCGCCCCACGGCGGCTCGCTGAGCGAAGCACTGGACTGGCTTGCGCCGTATGCCAAAGGCCAGCGCAGCCACGAAGAGTTCGTGCATACCCACGTGCAGTTCGACCGGGACCGGGCCCGCGTAGGTGAGCCTGGCTACAGCGGCGAATGGAACCCGAAAAGCAGCAATACGCTGTACTGGCTGGCGGCGCAGTTGGACGCCCGGTATCTGCCAGTGGCCGAACAACTCGCGCCCAAGCCTTCGGACTGGATCAGCGCCTGTTATTTGAAGTGAGTCGCCCGGTAGACTGAGCCGACTCACCCCTTCGAAGGATCGACCATGCTTATTGTGTTCAGCGGCCTGCCCGGCACCGGGAAGACCACAATTGCCAAGGCCCTTGCCGGCCAATCCGGCGCCGTGTATCTGCGCATCGACACCATCGAGCAGGCCATCCGCGATGCAGGGGTACTGGAGCAAGGTGTGGGCAGCAGCGGTTACCAGGTGGCCAATGCGCTGGCGTTGAGCAACCTGTTGCTGGGCCACACGGTTGTCGTCGATTGCGTTAACCCGGTGGCTGAAAGTCGTCAGGCGTGGAGCGACACTGCGCTAAGCGCCGGTAAGCCGCTGGTGAATATCCAGGTGGTGTGCTCCGACCCACACGAACACCAACGTCGCGTGGAATCACGCACCAGCGATATTGCGGGGCTCACGCCGCCCACCTGGCAGTCCGTCCTGGCTCATGAATATGAGCCATGGGCCGAGTCGCCATTGACCGTCGATACGGCGCGCTTGCCTCCCCATGAGGCGCTGACGATGATCAACGCTCAGCTAAGCGCCTAGAGCGCACTCTCCATCGCTTTCATCAACACCGGGTCCCGCCCGTAAATGTCCGGCGCGTAGAGCAACGCGCCCTTGCCATCGACCTGCACCGTCCAGTACCCCAACAACACGGGTACCGGCGTCGCGAGCCGGAACTCGTGGGTGGTTTCCGTCGCCAGCAGTTCTTCGGTGCGGATCTTCTCCGCCGGGCTCACCAGCAAGTCCCGCAGCAGCAGTGGCTGCTCAACCCTCACACACCCCGAACTGAAAGCCCGCGGGCCCTTGGAGAACAGCGGCTGGCTCGGCGTGTCGTGCAAGTACACCGAATACGGGTTGGGAAAGCGCAGCACGATCCGGCCCAGCGGGTTGCGCGGGCCGGCGCCCTGGCGCAGCAGGATGTTGCCGGGGTGCGACCAGTCGACCTGTTCCGGTGCCAGCGGGTTGCCCTGGCTGTCGAGCACTTGCAGGTTCTGCTGGCGCAGGTATTCGGGGTTCAGGCGGATCGCCGGCAGCTTGTCCTCGCGCATGATGGTGGGCGGGATGGTCCAGGTGGGGTTCAGGGTCAGCCGGGTGATGCGCGACTTCAGCAGCGGCGTCTGGCGGTCGGCGCGGCCGACTTGCAGGCGGGTTTGCCACACGGGCACGCCGCCCTGGTAGAAGCTCAGTTGCGCCGCTGCCACGTTCACCAGCACGCCCTCGGGTTCCAGGTCCCGGGACAGCCAGCGAAACCGTTCAAGGTTGATGCGCAATTGTTCGCGGCGAATCGCCGGGCTGATGTTCAGCTCGGTGACCGTGCCAGGGCCGATCACGCCGTCGGCTTGCAGGGAATGGCTTTGCTGGAAGGTCTTGACCGCGTTGACCAACTCGCCACGGTATTGCGTCCCCGCGGAGGTGGCGCTCAGGTAGCCGCCATTGACCATTCGCCGCGCCAGTTGCGGCACCCGCGAATCGTCCATGCCCGGGCGCAGCAACGGGCCGCTGGCCACGGCTTCCCAATGCTGCAACGGTTGCTGGCGCAAGGCGGCGTAGGCACTGCGCAGGCCAAGGTATAGCGGCGCGCTCGGGCGGGCCTGGTCGAAGGCTTGGGCGACGTTCTGCATGCCGGCCTCGGCCATGGCCAGCAATTGAGTGTCGGGGTCCGGGGCCGGTTGCGAATGCCAGACGGGCTCGAAGCGCGACTGCTGCAAGCGGCCGAAATGCAGGTCCTGCAGGGCTTGCAGGTACTGCTGGCTGGTACCGATATCGATGCACAGCACGTTCCCCGTGGCATCCGCCGGGGGCAGTCTATAGTGAGTCGGGTCCAGGCCATCGTCGGCCAGCAACTGCAGTTGGGCTAGCAATGCGGCGCGGCGATCCCCCTCGGACCACAGCACCACGTCGCCCTGCTGCTGATAAAACGCCTGCAAACGCGCCAGGGAAGGCGCATCGACCTGCCCGGCCGGGCCTGGGCAAACGGTCGACAATTGCGAGAGCGCCAATTGCACCGGGGCCGGCGACACCACCAACAGGTCTTCGGCTGTCGCGACCAGCGGTGCAACGAGCAGGCAAATGCTCAAGTAACATGCGTGTTTTTTGAACAATCGCTTAGCTCCCATCCACGGCGGAGATGCTTTATACATGCTGACCTTTTGCTGCCGACTCGGCCTGATCATCTCGACCTTTGCCTCGCTGAGCACCGTTGCGCTCGCAGACACGGGTAAACCTCTTACTCTGTATAGCAGCCTCGCCCACGCCGCTCCAGAACTCAACCCCGATGTACTGAAAAGAGCCTTGAGCGCCATGCAATGCGCGGTGGGCAATGGCATCGAACAGTCCGACCGGCTGGCGGTGATCGACTATTCCCAACCTTCGACCGCTCGTCGCCTATGGATCTTCGACCTGCGCAAGAAGACATTAGTGCTGCGGGATTTGGTGGCCCACGGACAAAAATCCGGGGAAAACTTCGCCACCCAGTTCTCCAACCGTGAAGGCAGTTACCAGTCCAGCATTGGCTTGTTCCGCACCCAGGAGAGCTACGAAGGCGCCCACGGCTACTCGCTGCGCATGGACGGCCTGGAGCCGGGTTTCAATGACCGTGCGCGGGACCGCGCCATCGTGATCCATGCCGCCGACTATGTAAGCCCGTTGTGGAGCAAGCGCGAAGGCCGTATCGGCCGCAGCCAGGGTTGCCCCGCCGTACGCCCGCAGGTAGCGCGCCAGGTGGTGGACAAACTCAAGGACGGCCAGTTCATGTTTTCCTGGTACCCCGACCAGCGCTGGCTGAAGTCCTCGGCTTACCTCAACTGCAAGCCGCGCCAGATGGCGAGTGCCGGTACTGTCAAAGGCGGTTGATGCTCTCGCTGTTGCCGTGCACCATGCGGCTCACGCCACCAGGAACTCCACCGTGTTCCTGGGCTTGATGAGAGAGAGAACCTGAGATGCTTTTACATCAATCCACCTGGATCGAGATTGGCCAGTTTCTGGAACGCAGCCGCAGCATCGTGATTCCCATCGGCTCCAACGAACAACACGGCCCCACCGGCCTGTTGGGCACCGACTGGATGTGCCCGGAAATCATTGCCCATGAAGCGCAGAAGAACGCCGACATCCTGATCGGCCCGACCTTCAACATCGGCATGGCCCAGCATCACCTGGGCTTCCCGGGCACCATTTCCCTGCGCCCTTCGACCTTTATCGCGGCGATTGGTGATTGGGTACGCTCGTTGGCAGGCCATGGTTTCGAGAAGATCCTGTTTCTCAATGGCCACGGCGGCAATATCGCCTCGATCGAAGCGGCGTTCTCCGAGCTGTATGCCGAAGCCAGCTTCAGCGGGCGCCCGTCGGGTTATGCGCTGAAACTGTGCAACTGGTGGGACCTGGAAGGCGTGAACGAACTGGCGCACCAGCAGTTCCCGGTAGGCCACGGCAGCCATGCCACGCCGTCGGAGATCGCCGTGACCCAATGGGCCTACCCGGACGCGATCAAGTCGGCAGACTACTCGCCGCAAATCGCCAACACCGGCCCGATTCGCGAAGCTCGCGACTTCCGCGCGCGATTCCCGGATGGGCGCATGGGTTCAGACCCGGCGCTGGCCACCCCGCAAAAAGGCGGTGAGTTGGTGGCGTTGGCGGCCAAGGGGTTGGTGAAAGCGGTCGAGACGTTCAGCAGCGAGCCAAAGCCGAGCTGAATCATTCGCTCAAGACAATGAAGATCAACTGTGGGAGCTGTCGAGCTTAAGCGAGGCTGCGATGGGATCACCTCGGTGTCACTGTCATACCGCAGCGATGCCATCGCAGCCTCGCTAAAGCTCGACAGCTCCCACATTAGATCCTCGCTCGTCGATTACAGGCAATCCTGCGCCGCATGCTCGAACCGCGACGGCTTGAACGTCGATGCCAACGGCTTGCGCTCGTACAGGAACACCTTGCCGCCGTCCTGGGACTTGTAGACTTCGAGGATGTTGTCCGCGGCGATCTTGCTGCTCACCACGATCCGGGCATGCCGCGAATTCTGCGTGACCGTGGAGGTCATGCCGTTTTTCTCGAACTTGGGCACCACGCACTGCACGTAGGCTTCAGGGTCCTTGGCGGTTTGCAGGGTAAGGGTTGGGGCATTGGGGGCGGATGCACAGCCCGTCATCAATAAAGAAGCAGAAGCCATCGCTGGCACTAACAACACGCGCATAAAAATTCCTGAAAAATAAACGAAGTGGGCTAACCGGCAGCGAGCAACGCCTTGAGCGAGGCATCGAACTGCTTTAACGCGTTCAACTGAACGTCGCGCTGCTGCCCAATCTGTGCAGCGATCTGGGGCGCCGTTTTGTCATGTACCCACACATTAGGCAAGTGCATTTGCATCGAACCCTCGGCTTTGGCGATGTATTGCAGGTCAAGGTCATAGAACTTGGCAACAAACCGCGCTTCCACCCGATCATTACGCTGGGTCAGCAATTGGTTGTAGGTATCGAGCATCACCACCACATCCGGGTGCGCCTGCAACAGCGCATCAAGGTTGTCGTAACGGGTGACCGAGGCAAAGGTGTGCCGCAACGAAGCCATCAGCCAGTCAATCGCCAGGTCCGGGTCGGAACTGTCGACGAAGGCCTGGCGAATCTGCTCGTCCAGCTGGCCCTTGGCACCATTGACCGCCATGGCGTGGTAGCGCGCCAGGTACTCAAGGTTGTCGAGGGTGTTGTCGCTGTAGAGCACGCCGACCGATTGCGAATGCTGCAACCCGACCGGGCTGGCGACGATTGGCGCCAGGTGGCTGGCTTGAAGCCCCCCGGCCGACGCAGAGCCAACCATTGTGCTCATCAGCAGCGCCACCAGGGCCAAACCGGTAAAAGTCCTCATCGCAGGGTCCTTGCACATCATGTTCAATGATGGCAATTGTCCTCCTTTTTCAGAAAAACAGAACTCGCAATACTTGATGGTGACTATTATCTAGAGCAATAGTGTCGTGCAGGCCGCCTCACACAAAATGATAAGGAACGCCTATGAAGCCCCACCAGAAAACCTTCGATCGCATCCGTGAAGCTGTGCTTCCGGAGTTTCGCGAGCGGGTTGCCGATTACCTGGTCGACTATGAGGAAGTGCTGCTGGACAACGCCGCCGAACCGGAAGTGGTCTACGCGATTGCCCAGCAATTGCGTGGCTACTTGCGCGGCTTGAACACCACCCGGGTGCTGGGCATGGCCGACTGGGAAGACCTTGACCGCCGGGTGGTGCAAAGCTGGCTGGTGCTGCTCAAAGCCGAATAGCACCGCGCCTAAAGCTCAGCGTATATCCACGCGATAACGGAAATGTTCGGCGTGGCCACGGCCGCGTCGCAACTCCAGGGGTTGGCCGGCGTAATCCCGGGCCAGCCGCTCGATCACCATCACCGGGCTGCCCACCGGCACCTGCAACCAACGGGCCCACACATCATCGATGGACTCGGCGGTGAGGGCTTCCTCGGCAGATGCCACGACTTGCCCGCAGACTTCTTCGTAAGTGGGGTACAACAGCAATCCCTGCCGGGTCAGATCCACGTCCAGCAGCGCCTGGAACCGCTCGCGCGGCAGCCAGATTTCCTCGGCCAGCACTGGCCCGGTGTCCAGCACGTGTACCCGCACGATGCAGATTACCGGCGCATCCGCTGCCAGCCCCAGCACCTCGCTCACCGACAACGGCGCCTTCACCGGCTTGACCGACAGGATCCGGCTCTGCGGCAGCTGGCATTCACCGCCCGGGCCCTGGAAGCGGAAACACCGGAACAACGACGACTGAAACTTCGGGCGGCGCACAAACGTACCACGGCCCTGCTGGCGCTCCAGAATGCCCTCGCCCACCAACGCCTCGATCGCTTTACGCACGGTGCCGGTAGACAGCTGGTACTGGGTGGACAACACCGCTTCAGGGGGAATAGCCGCACCGGCACGCCAGTGATTATTGGCAATCTGCTCAATCAGATGATCCCGAAAACGCTGGTACAACGGCAGGCGGGAGTCACTCGACAGTATATTCATGGATCAGGATTCACTTAGTAATTGAGGAGGTGACTACAGCGACGGTCGTGCCTGCTTGACCCATTCCTGGACCGAAGGCCGTTGCCATTGGCGCTGGGCGTACGCCACCAGGTTGGCGGGCACGCTGTCACCGTTGAGGATCAGCCGGTTGAGCATCACGGCCAGGTCCACGTCGGCAATCGACCACGCGCCGAACAGGTAGTCGCGACCGTCGGCCAACAGCGCCTGCGCCGCGTTGATCAGCGTGTGGGCCGCTGCTTCAGCAACCGGCGACAGCGGTTCGCCCTTGAGCCCGTAAAACACCACCAGGGTCGAGCGTTCCTGCCGAATCGGCATCAAGTCACTGCGCAACCACGCCTGTACCTGCCGCGCCCTCGCCCGCTGGCGGGGTTCGGCCGGGTACACCGGCACCTGCGGGAACACATCCTCCAGGTACTCGGTAATCGCCGATGACTCGGACAGCGCAAACTCACCCTGCACCAGGGTCGGCACGCGCCCCGTCAGCGACAAGTGCGTGTACGCGTCAGTGTGGTTCTCGGCCGTGTCGAGGTTCAACGTGAGCAGTTCAAATTCAAGGGCCTTTTCCCGCAGGGTCACAAACGCCGACATCGCGTAGGGACTGGTGAAATGGGCGTCAACGTACAGGCTCAGCGGGCGATGGTTCACGGCGACATCTCCTTGGTGGGAGCACCACACTACGAGATCGCGCCGCGCAAATGAAATGCGCGGTTTTTATGGGGGCATTCCTGGCTGGAATACCATCGATAATGGCAATACTATGGCCCCTTGAACCCCACCCGTAACGCCCCGAAAAGCGGATCAAGGAACGATCACTAGATGAAACAAGCGGTTGTCGTCATCCACGGAATCGGCGAGCAGCGCCCGATGGATACCCTGCGTGGCTTCGTCGAAGCGGCGATCCCGGCGGACACCCCCGAGGCGACGCCTTTCTACTGGAGCAAACCCGACCGGTTTTCGCGCAACTTCGATTTGCGCGTGTTGAAGTCGGCGGGTCGCAACACCACCGATTTCTACGAGTACTACTGGGCCCACAAGATGCAGGGCACCAAGGTCGGGCACCTGCTCAGTTGGCTATGGGACATTTTCAAGCGTCCGCGCCGGGATATCCCGACGGCCATCGTGCCGATCTGGCGCGCCACGCGCTGGGCCTTGCTGGCCCTGCTCGTGCTGCTGGTCAGCGGAACCCTGGCGACGCTGTATGGCCGATTCCCCCACAGCGACAACCCCTTCGCCCTGATCCCGGTGCTGCTGGCGGTGATCGGCCTGGCCCTGAAGTACTCGGCACTGTCATACCTTGGCGATGCCGCCCGCTACCTGAGCCCCAACCCGCAGAACGTGGTGGTGCGCGAACAGATCCGCGCCGATGGCGTCGACCTGCTGCGCGCCCTGCATGACAAGGGTGATTACGACCGCATCATCGTCGTCGGCCACAGTTTGGGCAGCGTGATTGCCTACGACATCGTCGGCTACCTGTGGCACGAGCATCACGATCAGTTACGCCCCCGCGGCCCGGAACTCGCCGCCCGCTACGCCAACCACGAGCGACTGCAACCGGTGGTCCAGGACACGCTGCCAAAGGCTGGAAACGCCCTCGACGGCCGCCTGCAAAGCCTCCTCAGGTTCCGCGAACAGCAAGCCGAAGCCTTTATCGAACAACGCAACCTCGGCAACCCGTGGCGCATCACCGACCTCGTCACCCTCGGCAGCCCGATGGCCCACGCCAGCCTGTTGCTGGGCCGCAGCGTGAGCGACTTCCAGCGCCGCATCGAACGCCGCGAAGCCCCCGCCTGCCCGCCGACGCTCGACGATAAGGGCTACGGCTACAGCGGCCGGCTGCCCGTCACCGTCGGCGGTCGCCCATTTTCACCCCTGTATTTGCACCATGCCGCGGCCTTCGCCGTGACCCGTTGGACCAACCTCTACTTCCCCGCGCCCCTGGGCCTGTTTGGCGACATCGTCGGCGGCCCGGTCAGCCCGGTGATGGGCCCCGGCGTACTGGACCTGCCGGTCAGCGTGGGCAAATGGAAAGGCTGGCTCGCCAGCTCCTGGCTCAGCCACACCCATTACTGGAGCGAACGCGGCGGCGCCAAGGGCTACCTGAATAAACTGACCACCGATGACGCGGCGATTACCCTAGGCGAACGTCCGTCGGCGACTGAAGCGTTGCGCTGGGCGATTGATCTCAAGGGGGTGCGGCGTTTTCGCCAGGCGGGCGTCAGAGACTTAGTGGCTGAACCCGAGGCCTAGCCCGAAAAGCCACCGTCCTCCAGGAACGCCCGCTCCTCCTCTGTCGTGACCCTAGCCAACACCTCATTACGATGAGGAAAGCGCCCGAACCGCTCGATGATGCGGGCGTGCTCCTTGGCCCAGCGGTAGGTATTGGCATCAAGGTCCTTGTTCAGGGCCAGCGACAGCTGTTGATCCCCGGGATCTTCAGAATGCTCGAAGGGCAAATAACAAAACGCCCGCAACGGGGTTTCGATCGATTTGTCCATCCCCGCCTCGACCATCTGCCGCGCGTACAAACGCGCAAGCGGGTCGGTGGCGAACATATGCGCCGTGCCACGGAAGGTATTGCGCGGGAACTGGTCCAGCAGTAACAGCAACGCCAGCGCGCCTTCCGGCGTTTGCATCCAGCTCTCCAGTTCGCGCCGGGCCGCCTGCAAATGCGTGGTGTAGAAAGCCTCGCGAAAACGCTGGTCAAACCCTTCATCCTTGGCAAACCAGAGCTTGGGCCCCGCCTGTTTCCAGAACTCAATAACCGCCATTGCTGCATTTTCCATCGTCGTCACAATCCTCTCCTCACTCACTCCACAAATTTCATCATCACTCTAAACAAAATCTATAAAGTTTCGGAACGTGTCTGAATGTTTCCACCGCACACAGGTCGTGTTGATGATCCTACGCCTTGCCCAGATTTTCAGTGACTCCAGCACCCAGGTTCGCGCCAAGCTGTTTGGCATCTACGGGTTGTTGATCGGCATTAACGTCGTCGCCTGGATCTGGGCGCTGGTGGCGTTCCATGAGCACCCGGTGTTGCTCGGCACCGCGCTCCTGGCCTACGGTTTCGGGCTGCGGCATGCGGTGGATGCCGACCATATCGCCGCCATCGACAACGTGACCCGCAAGCTGATGCAGGAAAAGAAACGTCCGGTGGCGGTGGGCTTCTTTTTCTCCCTGGGACATTCTTCGGTGGTGGTCCTGGCATCCATTGGCGTCGCGTTTGCGGCCTCGGTGATGCAGGCGCGGTTTGAAGGGTTCAAGGCCATCGGCGGGGTGATCGGCACGTCGGTCTCGGCCTCGTTTCTGTTGGTCATCGCCTTGATGAACCTGGTGATCCTGCACGCGATCTACAAGGCCTGGCGCCATGTGCGCCAGGGCGGTGCGTATGTGGAGGACGACTTCGACCTGCTGCTGGCGGACCGGGGTTTCATGGCGCGGATTTTCCGCCCGGTGTTTCGCCTGATCAGCCGCAGCTGGCATATGTACCCGTTGGGTTTCCTGTTCGGCCTGGGCTTTGATACGGCCACCGAGATCGGCCTGTTGGGGATTTCTGCGACCCAGGCCTCTCAAGGGCTGTCGCCGTGGGCGATCATGGTGTTCCCGCTGCTGTTCAGCGCCGGCATGTCCCTGGTGGACACGCTGGACGGCCACCTGATGCTGGGGGCATACGGCTGGGCGTACATGAAGCCGATCCGCAAGATCTACTACAACATGACCATCACCCTGGTATCGGTGGTGGTTGCGGTGGTGATCGGCAGTATCGAGGCGTTGGGGTTGATGGGTGACCAGTTGGACCTGAAGGGATCGTTCTGGAGTTTTATCGGCTCGCTGAACGACAGTTTCGGGATGCTGGGCTACATGATCATCGGGATCTTCGTGGCCAGTTGGGCGATCTCGGTGATGCTGTATCGCCTCAAGGGCTTTGACCGGATTGAAGTGAATGCGGGTTGACCTTTTGGCTGTGCCGCCTGTTGTAGCTGGAGGTGTGGTGAAGGGATTTTTTTGTGGCGAGGGGGCTTGTCCCCCGTTGGAGTGCGAAGCGCTCCCGGCTTTTTTGGGGCTGCTGCGCAGCCCAACGGGGGACAAGCCCCCTCGCCACAAAGGCTCCCTCGCCACGGGTTGTTCATCACCTGATAGGTTTTCGCAGGTTCAGAAATCCACCGTCGCCGACAATTTCACTGTCCGCGGCTCACCCTGGGTCAGGTAGTTATTGGCCGTCGACGCCGACGACCAGTACGCCTTGTTCGCTACGTTTTCGACGTTGGCGCGCAGGGTGATGTATTTGTCATCCGCCTTGAAGCCATAACGCGCCCCCAGGTCGACGCGGGTCCAGGCCGGGATGCTCAGGCTGTTGGCGGCGTTGACGTATTCGCCACCGGTGCGCAGCATCCGTGCGCTGACCGCCGCACCCTGGATGCCCGGCACATCCCAATCCGCACCGATGTTGTACTGGAAGCGCGGCACACCCGCGGCGCGGTTGCCGTCGGTGGCGCCGTTGGAAGTGCTCTTCTGTTCGGTGTCCATCCAGGTGGCACCGGCCAGCAGGCGCAGGCCGTCGATGGGCTCGCCGAACACGTTGAGTTCCACGCCTTTGTTGATCTGTTCACCGTCGACAGTGAAGGTATCGAACTTCTGGCCCGGGAACCGGGTGGTCGCGTTGTTCGGCTGTTCGATGCGGTACACACCCAGCGTGGCGCCATAGTTTTCCCAGTCCAGCTTCACCCCGGCTTCCGTCTGCTTGCTGCGCTTGGGCGGGAAGACTTCGCCGGGGTTGGTCACGTTCGTGAGTGGCGCCGTCGGGCCCTGGGCCAGGCCTTCGATACGGTTGGCGTAGAACGACACGTGCTCCCATGGCTTGATTACCAGCCCATAGACCGGTGTGGTGATGGACTCGGAGTACGGTGTACCCCGTGCCCCCGTGGCCGTGTTCCAACTGTCCACCTCGATGGTCTGGCGCCGCACGCCCAGGGTCAACAGCACCCGATCATCCAAAAAGCCCAGGGTGTCGGACACCGCCGCACTCTTGATGCGGTTCTTGCCGACAACCCGCGGGTCGTGAATATCACTGCCGAAATAGGTGTTGGTAGGTCGCGGCGTTTGCGTCGGGTCGTACAGGTTGCCGGGCTGGCGGTTGGCTTGCAGGATCGCCTCGTAGGACGAGCGCTGCTCGCCCCAGATCCCCGACAGCCCGAAGTTCATCTGATGGGTCACCGGCCCCGTCGCAAAGTGCCCGTTCAAGCCGGCCATGGCGCTTTTGTTGTCTTCGTCATGGGGTGAATAGAGGAAGCCCACCTTGGCGCTGCCATCGTTGGCGACATACAGCGACGAATACTGGCCGTTCTCCCGAGTGTGCTTGGCGCCACCTGCCGCGTAGGCCGTCCAGTTATCGTTCAAGTCATATTCGGTGTTGACCATGCCGTAGGTGTCTTCCAGCTGCGACCAGCTCCAGTCCTGGGCGTAGTTGTCCTTGGCCGACGGCGGGCTGGGGACTTTGGTGCCGGTCAGGTAGACCACCGAGCGGCCGTTATTGATGCGTTCTTTCTGGTAGCCAAAGTCGGTGGAGACCCGCAAGCGCTCGCCGCGATAATCCAGGGCAACGGCGATCAACTGCGAGCTTTTGTTTTCGTCATCCACAGCGGTTTCGCCGCCGTGCCGCGCCAGGTTGACCCGGGCGCCAAAGCGGTTGTCTTCGCCAAAGCGTTGGCCGAGGTCGATGTGGCCGCCGGCCTGGCTGTCGCTGGCGTAATCGAGGGTGACGCTGCGGGTGGGCGTGTCTTCAGCGCGCTTGGGCACCAGGTTGACGCTGCCGCCGATCCCGCTGCCCGAGGGCGACACGCCGTTGACGAAGGCATTCGGGCCCTTGAACAACTCCACCCGTTCCAGGGCTTCGGTAGTGATGATCTGCCGGGGCAGCACGCCGTACAGGCCGTTGAATGCGATGTCATCGGTGCTCAGCGGCAGCCCGCGAATGGTGAACACCTGGGAGAAGTTGCCAAACCCGGACGACTGGCGCACCGACGCGTCGTTGAGCAATACGTCGCCGACGGTTCGCGCTTGTTGGTCGGCGATGGTTTTCGAGGTGTAGCTGACCACGCTGAATGGCACGTCGTTGATGGACCGATTGCCCAACACGCCCAGGCGTGCAGAACGTGCCACCTGGCCACCGGCATACGTGTCTGCCTGCGCCCCGCTCGCTTCACCGCTGATGGTGGTGGCGCCCAACTCCAACGCACCGCCGCTGGCCTGGGGCACCACGGTATAACCGTTGGTGCCGGTGCCTTGCAGGGTGTAGCCGCTGCCTTGCAGCAACTGGGCAAAACCCGATTGTGCGCTGTAGCTGCCTTGCAGCCCCGGGCTTTGTTGATTGTTGAGCAACGTGGAATCGAACGACAACGGCACCCCGGACAACGCCGCAAACTGCGCCAGCACATTCCCCAGCGGCCCCGCCGCGATGTTATAGCTGCGCGCCGCACTGCTTGGCGCAGCATCTTCTGCCTGGGCGTTCTGCAGCGGTGCGACGGCGGCAAGGGCGACCGCCAGGCTCAGTGCCTTCAACGGACGGGGGCAGTACGGGAGCGGTCTGGCGGTCATGGGCATTCCTGTCGGCGCGGAGCAATGTTGAGGGTTCTCCCCTACACCGGGCGACAACGAAAAAGGTATCAGCGAAAGTTGAAAAAGATCAGCGCGGCTCGACCGTCACCCAATACCCCGTCAGGCTGCTGACCTTGACCGGCAAGGTTTCCTGCAAGAGGTGCAGGCTGGCATCGGTATCGCGCAGGGGAAACGCACCCGACACCGTGAGGTCGGCAACCGAGGCATGGCAACGCAATACGCCGGCGCGATAACGCCCCAGCTCATCCAGCAGGTCCGCCAGGCGCATATGCTGGGCCAGCAGCATGCCGTTCTCCCAGGTCAGGGTGCTGACGTCCAGCGGCTCGACGGCGGCTACCCGGTCAACACTGAAGGCGCCCTGCTCGCCCGCCTTGACGATCACCCCCTGGCCGGCATGCGCCGCCAGCAACTCCACCGCGCCTTCGGTCACGGCCACTCGGCTTGCCTGCTCACCCACCCGCACGCTGAATCGGGTGCCCAAGGCCCTGGCGGTACCGTGGCGGGTCTGGACGATGAACGGGCGATGGGCCGAATCCTTGGCGGTGGTGATCAGCACTTCGCCCTTGAGCAGCTCGATACGCCGCACCTGCTCGGAGAGCGCGATATTCAGCGAGCTGCCGGTGTTGATCAGCAAGCGAGTGCCGTCGGGCAAGGTGAGGTTCCTTTGTTCGCCGATGGCCGTGTGCTGGTCGGCGGTCCACTGCTGCCACGGCACCTGCCGATACGCCAGCCAGGCCGCCGGGCCGGCCGCCAGCAACAACCCGAGCGCCTGGCGTCGGCCGAGGGATTTTTTGCGCCCGATGCGCTTCAAGGTATCGCCGGCAATCGCCGCCGGCACGCTGTTGAAGTCCCCCAGAATCGCCTGCGCCCGTTGCCAGGCCTGGGCATGCTGGGCGCTGCGGCCCTGCCACTGGGCGATGGCGCGGCGGTCCTCATCGGTGGCGCTGCCGGATTGCAGCTGCACCATCCAGTCGGCGGCTTCACCGAGGATCAGCGGATCAATCGACTGGCTCATGCCACGCTCAGGCAGGCCAGGAAGGCATCGCGCATGTAGCGTTTGACCGAAATCAGCGACACACCCAGGGCATCGGCGATCTGCTGATAGGTCAGGCCGTCGATCTGCGACATCAGGAAGGCCTGGCGGGTTTTTTCCGGAAGATCCCGCAGCATCGCCTCAATGCGGTACAGCGCTTCGAGGATCAGCCAGCGGGTTTCCGGCGAAGGTACATGCTGTTCGGGCAGGTGGGCGATGGTTTCCAGGTAGGCGCGTTCCACTTCCTGGCGGCGCCAGCTGTCGATCATCAGGCCCTTGGCGATATGGGTCAGCAATGCCCGTGGCTCGGCGCCCAGGTTGCCGGTGGTTTGCCGGGTGAGCAGGCGCATGAACGTGTCATGGGCCAGGTCGGCGGCATCGCTGGCGTTGCCCAGCTTGCGGTCCAGCCAACGGTGCAACCATCCATGGTGTTCGCAGTACAGGTCCTGGATATGCAGATTGAGGGGAGACGACATGCCGATCACCGGGGCGCGCCGGGCGGTGAGACCCAAGCGTAATTAAGAATTGATCGCATTCTAGTCTGCGCGGGGTAATGCTGGCAATTTCATGATTTTGATAACGCCGGTGACCCAATGTGGGAGCGGGCTTGCTCGCGAATGCGGTGGGTCAGTCGACATCTCCCGCGGCTGATACTCCGTATTCGCGAGCAAGCCCGCTCCCACATTTTTGATCTTCACCCGGCGTTTGATTCCGGGTGTCTGGATCAGGCCAGTTCGGCCCGCAGTTGACGCGCCGCTGTCACCATGTGAATCAGCGCCGCTTCAGTCTCCGGCCAGCCACGGGTTTTCAGGCCGCAATCCGGGTTGACCCACAGGCGTTCGGCCGGGATGCGTTTGGCCGCCTTGCGCAGCAGGTTGGCCATTTCCGAGGCATCCGGCACCCGTGGCGAGTGGATGTCATACACACCTGGGCCAATGTCGTTCGGGTAAGCGAAGGCTTCGAATGCCTCCAGCAGTTCCATGTCCGAGCGCGAGGTTTCGATGGTGATCACGTCGGCATCCATCGCCGCGATGGACTCGATCACATCGTTGAACTCGCTGTAGCACATGTGGGTGTGAATCTGGGTTTCGTCACGCACGCCGGAGGCGCACAGGCGGAACACTTCAGTGGCCCAATCCAGGTATTCCCTCCACTGCGCCTGGCGCAACGGCAAGCCTTCGCGGAACGCGGCTTCGTCGATCTGCACGATCTTGATCCCGGCGGCTTCCAGGTCCACCACTTCGTCACGAATCGCCAGGGCGAGTTGCCGCGCCTGTTCTTCGCGGCTCACGTCTTCACGGGGGAACGACCACATCAGCATGGTCACCGGGCCGGTCAGCATGCCCTTCATCACCTTGTTGGTAAGGCCCTGGGCGTAGCGAATCCACTCCACGGTCATGGCTTTCGGACGACTCAGGTCACCGAAAATCACCGCCGGTTTCACACAACGGGAACCGTAGCTCTGCACCCAGCCGAAGCGGGTAAATACATAACCGTCCAACTGTTCGGCGAAGTATTCGACCATGTCGTTACGCTCGGCTTCACCATGCACCAGCACGTCCAGGCCAAGGTTTTCCTGCACTTCGACAGCGTGGCGGATCTCGCTGTGCATGGCTTCGACGTATTCGGCTTCGCTCAACTTGCCGGCCTTGTAGGACTGGCGAGCCAGGCGGATCGAGGCGGTTTGCGGGAACGAACCGATGGTGGTGGTCGGGAACAGCGGCAGGTTCAGGCCGGCACGCTGTTTCTCGATACGTTGGGCAAACAGCGAGTCACGCTGGCTGTCCTTGGCGGTGATCGCCGCCACACGGGCTTGCACCGCCGGCTTGTGGATACGCGGCGAAGCGGCACGGGCCGCCTGCACGGCACGGCTTTCGGCCAGGGCGGCGATCACGTTCGGCGCTTCAGGCTGGTTCACGGCCTGGGCCAGCACCGCCACTTCTTCGCACTTCTGCACGGCAAACGCCAGCCAGCTTTTCAGCTCGGCATCCAGTTTGTCTTCCCGGTCCAGGTCCACCGGGCTGTGCAGCAACGAGCAGGATGGCGCCACCCACAGGCGATCCCCCAGGCGCTCATGAGCATGCTGCAAGGTGGCCAGGGCTTTTTCCAGGTCGCAGCGCCAAACGTTACGGCCGTTGACCACGCCCAGGGACAGCACCTTATAAGCCGGCAGGCGATCGAGGATGGTCGGGTACTGATCCGGTGCACGCACCAGGTCGATGTGCAGGCCGTCCACCGGCAGGTTGGCTGCCAGGCCGAGGTTCTCTTCCAGGCCGCCAAAATAGGTGGCCACCAGCTTCTTCAGCGGGTCGCGCTGGATCAGGTTGTAGGCACGCTCGAAGGCGTTTTTCCAATCCTGCGGCAGGTCCAGCACCAGGATCGGCTCGTCGATCTGCACCCACTCCACGCCCAGGTCCGCCAGGCGCTGGAAGATCTGACCGTACAGCGGCAGAAGGCGGTCCAGCAGGTCGAGTTTGTCGAAATCACCACCCTTGGCCTTGCCCAGCCACAGGTAGGTCAGCGGGCCGATGACCACCGGCTTGACGGTGTGGCCGAGGTCGCGGGCTTCCTTGACCTCTTCGAACAGTTGCTCCCAACCCAGCTGGAATTGCTGGTCGGCGCTGAATTCAGGGACCAGGTAGTGATAGTTGGTGTCGAACCACTTGGTCATTTCCTGGGCGTGGGCACCGCCGCAGCAGTTGTCACTGACGCCACGGGCCATGCCGAACAGGGTGTGCAGGGTGGCTTTGCCGTCGGCCGGGCGGAAACGCTCGGGGATCACACCGAACATCAGCGAGTGAGTCAGTACCTGGTCGTACCAGGCGAAGTCACCGGCGGGCAACAGTTCGATGCCGGCTTTCTTTTGCAGGTCCCAGTGCGTCTTGCGCAGTTCACGACCTACGGCGTGCAGGCCGGCTTCGTCGAGCTCGCCCTTCCAAAACGCTTCCTGCGCTTTTTTCAGTTCACGATCGCGACCAATGCGCGGGAATCCAAGGGAATGGGCAACAGCCATGACGTAAAGCTCCAATGTGTTTGTATGGGAGCCATTGTCGGGATCGAGTGATAGTGAGACAAACTCATTTTATTTGAGATGATCACAAGTTCCACTCATGATGAAATGCACCGCCCAGGCTTGAGTGATTGCGCGGCGCTCACGCTCCATGCGCACGGGAGTGGGTGGGCCTTGGTTTTGCTTATCACTGAAATAGCTGGCGGCGTCTGTTTCGGTGCCCGGCCGCTCAGCATACTTTTGCTTCCCAAGCCCCAAGGAAGCCCCCACATGGAACAGCAGCCGCCACTGACCACCCTCCTCGTTCACTTCGTAGCCCTTGGGCTCACACTCCTCGGCATCGGCAGCCTGGCGCTGCTGATGGCCTGGGCCGGGCGTCTGATTTTCTAGTTCAATCGGCGGGAATATCGGCGCTCAACGTGCGGATCAACGCTTGCGCCTGAGAGTCCCGCTGCGCGGTATACAGCACCACTTCACGACTGGGCAGCGGCGGCAGGTCGAAACGCTGCTCCACGTCGACGCAGCCACCGGGCGCCATCCGCCCAACCATCGCACCGATGCCAATCCCCGCCACCACAGCAGCGCCGATCGCCAGGATCCCGCTGCCCACGAACGCCTCTTCCCAGGCACGGTTCTGCTCGGCCAGCGCCGCCATCACCATGCTGCGCATGCCGCAGGGTTCCGGCTGGATCGCCAGGGGCAACGCCCCGCCCTGGCGCAATTCGAAGTCGTGGGAAGCCATCCAGCCAAAGCGTTCGATGCCCACCACTTCGCCGTCCTGGCGACGGTTGTCGTGCCGCAGGATCATCGCCACATCCAGCTTGCCCTGCTCGTAGTTCATCAACATATCCCGCGAGGTGCCGAGGCTGAACGCCACGATCACGTCCGGGTCGGTGGTCGCCAAACGTCGCAGCCACAGGCTGAGATCGGCGCCGACAATGTGGTGGCTGACGCCCACGCGCAAGGTGCGTTTCTGCGGGCCAAAACAATTCATCGCATCCTGGTAGTTGTCCAGCAAGCGGCGGGCGCTGGCCAAAAACATCTGGCCATGGGCCGACAGCGTGACTCGTCGCGGCGTGCGTTCCAGCAGCTTGCGGCCAAGGCTTTCTTCGAGGCGTTTTATCTTCAGGCTGATAGCCGCCTGGGTGCCGCCGATGGCATCGGCAGCGCGGGTAAAGCTCTTGAGTTCGGCGACCAGGACGAACGCCTGGATGGCGTCGATATCGGGCATTTTCATGGATGGGCTGGCGATAGAGAGTCAAGACGTGACGTTAGCATGCCGCGCCTGCTGACCAAACCACTGCATGATCAGCACGCAGCCTGGGTGTGACGCCGCCGGCGATTGCACGGTTGGCCACTCGGTGGTGGACCAAGTTGAAGACCAATACGTGATACCAGGAGAGCGTTATAGTCGCTGCATCGAATAGGGAATTGAGTCAATACAGTGGATAGGTCAACGGACGGTTTGTCGATACGCACCCTCTCGGCGTTGCCCGAAGAGATCCTGGTATTGGAAGCAGAAGCCGTCGCCGAAGGGTTCAGGTTTCTCACGCGACTCGTTGCAGAGTGGTCCAGCGGCGCCAACCGTTTTGACCAGCCAGGCGAATGTCTTTTGGGTGTATTCAGCAACGGGCAGTTGATCGCCGTTGGCGGTTTGTCCCATGACCCTTACGCCGGTCCGGAGGTTGGCAGGCTGCGCCGGGTGTACGTCGCACAGGCATCAAGGGGACGCCAGGTGGGTAAAGCGTTGGTAGGCCAGCTTTTGGCACGCGCTGCGCAATCCTTCCATGTCGTGCGCCTGTCTACCGACACCCACGAGGGCGCAAGCTTTTATCTGCGCTGCGGGTTTGAGCCGGTACAGGACGAACATGCAACTCACGCTAAATCATTAATTGATCAGGAGGCTTCATGCAGGTGATCAACGACAACCGGCCTGAATACGTTCGGGGGGAGATGACGGTTTGATGTCAGTGTGGGTGCGTTTTTGTCATGTGGGAGCTGTCGAGCCTCAGCGAGGCTGCGATAGCGGTGTGTCAGGCAGCTTATTTATCGGCTGTGCCGCCGCCTTCGCAGCCTCGCTGAGGCTCGACAGCTCCCACAGGGGATAGGGGTTGTTTGGTGGGCTTGTGTTTCAAAGTCAGGCCACCAACCCCGCTTTGGCGGCGTTGGCGAGTATGTCTTGGGCGGGTACATTGACCCATGTGGCGGCGTCCACCTCGCCCTGTTTTGCCAGCCAGGCCTCCACCATCTGGTAGCCCAGCGTGTATCCCAGCCATCTTGGCCGCGCGCCGGTACCAAAGAACCATTCACTGTGGTCGTAATACGTGGCCTCGAGAAGCTGGCGGTCTACCGGGGCACTCAGCAGTTCCTGGAGGGCAAGCGCCCGCTCCCACAACTCCGGCTCACTGCCCAGCACCTGCCGCACAAACTGCCCGGCCAGGCCCTCACTGACCATCGCCTCCCCCAGCGTCCAGCCATAACCGGGGCCCGCCATGCGCAGGCAATGGTGCACCTCATGCACCACGTGTCGACGCAATGCACCGCTTCGCAGGCTGGTGAGGAAATTCGGGTTATCGGGATCAAGGGTCATGCTGAACATCGTGCTGCGATAAGCACGGCCCACCAGGCCGAGTTCCGGAAGAGTCTCCCCCGGCAACCGCTGGATCAGGATGTCCAGCCGCGGCGGCGGCAGCAGTTGCGCGATTGCCTCGTAGGCAACCTCAAACTCTCGGATCAACTCCGGGCGAAACTGCGCCAGGCTCCCCGAAGCTTCCAGCCAATGCTGCGTCCATGCGTCCATTCTCACCTCTCGTCGCCCAAGCCGTGGTCCGTTATCAAAGCGGCTCATCATACCTACGGGCTGTCATATTCACAGGCCAGCTTATAACCGGGCCAGCAAATTCCGCTGACTAACCTTTCGATCTGTCCCAAGTGCGGGCACAATGCGTGTCCTTTTTTGGCAGGCACCGCCGCAGGCTCTGAAAATGATCAAAACGCCGTACTACCTCATCGACAAACAGAAGCTTCTGGTCAACATGCAGAAGATCGCCTACGTGCGCGAACAGTCCGGCGCCAAGGCTCTGCTGGCCCTCAAATGCTTCGCCACCTGGTCGGTGTTCGACCTGATGCAGGAATACATGGACGGCACCACCTCGTCGTCGCTGTACGAGCTCAAGCTGGGTCGCCAGAAGTTCGAAGGTGAAGCCCACGCCTACAGCGTGGCCTGGGCCGACGATGAAATCGAGGAGATGCTCGACAACTGCGACAAGATCATCTTTAACTCCATCAGCCAGCTGCAGCGCTTTGCCGAGCGCAGCGAAGGCAAGACCCGCGGCCTGCGCGTCAACCCGCAAGTGAGCAGCTCCGACTACCTGCTGGCCGACCCGGCGCGCCCGTTCAGCCGTCTGGGCGAGTGGGACCCGGTGAAGATCGAAGGTGTGATCGAGCAAATCTCCGGCTTCATGTTCCACAACAACTGCGAGAACGGTGATTTCAACCTGTTCGACCAGATGCTCAACACCATCGAAGAACGCTTCGGCGCGCTGCTGCACAAGGTCAACTGGGTCAGCCTCGGCGGCGGCATCCACTTCACCGGTGAAGGCTATGCCATCGACGCCTTCTGCCAGCGCCTCAAGGCGTTCTCGCAGAAGTACGACGTGCAGGTGTACCTGGAACCCGGCGAAGCGGCGATCACCAACAGCGCCTCCCTGGAAGTGACCGTGCTCGACACCCTCTACAACGGCAAGAACCTCGCCGTGGTAGACAGCTCCATCGAAGCCCACCTGCTGGACCTGCTGATCTATCGCCTCAACGCCAAGCTGGCGCCGAGCAATGGCGAACACACGTACATGGTGTGCGGCAAGTCGTGCCTGGCCGGGGACATCTTCGGTGAGTACCAATTTGATCAGCCGCTGGCCATCGGCGATCGACTGTCGTTCATCGACACGGCAGGCTACACCATGGTCAAGAAAAACTGGTTCAACGGCCTGAAAATGCCGTCCATCGTAGTGAAACAACTCGACGGTACAGTCGAAGTGGTTCGTGAATTTGGTTACGACGACTACCTGTCCAGCCTTTCGTAAAGCGGACAGATAAAGGAGAGATAAAGCAATTGAAAAAGAACGTTCTTATCATTGGTGCAGGAGGTGTCGCCAAGGTGGTGGCCCACAAGTGCGCGCAGCACAACGACGAACTCGGTCGTATTGCTATCGCGTCGCGCAACATCTCCAAATGCCAGGCCATCATCGACAGCGTCAAGGCCAAGGGTAGCCTCAAGGTACCCGCCGACATCCAGGCCTTCGCGCTGAACGCTTTGGACGTGGAAGCGACCAAGGCACTGATCCGCGAGACTGAATCGCAGATCGTCATCAACGTCGGTTCCGCGTTCCTCAACATGTCAGTATTGCGTGCCTGCATCGACACCGGCGTGGCGTACCTCGACACCGCCATCCACGAAGAGCCGGGCAAGGTCTGCGAGACCCCGCCGTGGTACGGCAACTACGAATGGAACCACCTGGAAGAGTGCAAACAGAAGAACATCACGGCCATCCTTGGCGTGGGCTTCGACCCGGGTGTGGTCAACGCTTATGCAGCGCTGGCGCAACAAAAGCATTTCGACCGCATTGATTCGATCGACATTCTCGACGTCAATGCCGGCTCCCATGGCAAATATTTCGCCACCAATTTCGACCCGGAAATCAACTTCCGCGAATTCACCGGACAGGTGTGGAGCTGGCAGAACAGCCAGTGGACCAGCAACACCATGTTCGAAGTCAAACGCACCGACGACCTGCCTGTGGTCGGTTCGCAGAATCTGTACCTGACCGGCCACGATGAAGTGCACTCGCTGTCGAAAAACCTCGACGTGCCCAATGTGCGTTTCTGGATGAGCTTCGGCGAACACTACATCAACGTGTTCACCGTGCTGAAAAACCTCGGCCTGCTCTCCGAAAAACCGGTCACCACCGCCGAAGGCCTGGAAGTCGTGCCGCTGAAACTGGTCAAGGCCGTGCTGCCCGACCCGTCGTCGCTGGCGCCTGGCTACACCGGCAAGACCTGCATCGGCGACCTGGTCAAGGGCACCAAGGATGGCCAGCCACGCGAGCTGTTCATCTACAACGTGGCCTGCCACGAAGAAGCCTTCGCCGAGACCGACAGCCAGGGCATCTCCTACACCGCCGGCGTACCGCCGGTAGCCGCAGCGCTGCTGGTTGCCCGTGGCGAGTGGGACGTGAAGCACATGGCCAACGTCGAGGAACTGCCGGCTGAGCCGTTCCTGAAGGCGCTGGACGTGATGGGCTTGCCGACTCGGATCAAAGACGAGAACGGTGACCGTGCCTGGGATGCGATTGCCTGACAGGCGATAGTTGACCGAACAAAAAAATGCGCCCTCAGGGGCGCATTTTTTGTTGGGGCTCACATAAATATCAAAGAACAATGAAGATCAAAATGTGGGAG
>NZ_JACAOX010000004.1:0-43498 GCF_013386015.1 Pseudomonas sp. B6001 | reverse complement strand
GAGCGGGTTACTCCAGGTTACGCGCCGAATTGCTCAACGCCCTTGAGCACTGCAACAACGCCGGCGCCAACTGCTTCTCTGCATCCGCCCGGCTCCAGCGACTGGTCGGCGCCACCACATGCACCGCTGCCACCGGCCGACCGTTCGCCCCCAGCACCGGCGCGCCGATGGTCATGTCCCCCAGGAACAGTTCCTGGCCATTCACCGCATAGCCTTGCTCGCGCACCTGCTGCAACGACTCCATGATCCTGTCGACCTCAGTCAACGTCTGGCTGGTGTGCGCCACCCGCTGGCTGTGCTCGATCAACGCCAGCGCCTCATCCTGCGGCAACGCACTCAGATACGCGCGCCCCGACGCCGTGCAGTACATCGGCACCCGCGAGCCAATCGGCATGTGTACCGGCACGAAGCCCGAGCTGACAAACCGCGCGATATACGTCATGTCGTAACCCGCAGGCTCGGTCAGGCACGAGGTTTCTCCCGTCAGGCGGGTCAATTCCGAGAGGAACGGGTTGGCCACTTCAATCAGCGAATGCGCATCCAGATAACTGAAGCCCAACTCCAGCACCCGTGGTGTGAGTTGGTAATGACGGGTGCGCGAGTGTTTCCGAAGGTAACCCAGGCTCTCGAGGGTAAACACCATGCGCTGGGCCGAGCTTTTGGTCATGCCGGCGGCCTCGGCCACCTCTGCAAGGCTCATGCTGCGGCGCTGGGCGCTGAATGCCTTGAGCACCGACAGGCCTTTTTCCAGGGATTGGTTGTGCAAGCTGTTGCGTTCTTCGGACATGGCGAACTCGCGGTCAGGTCGATCAAGCGTGGCGATATTTCTACACGAAATCGCGAAATTCGACCACTAAAAATCGCATACCGATACAAATGGTTCATTTTATCTATTTTCTATAGCTTAAAACGATTTTATTTAATCGAAATGGCACAGAGCTTGCGGTTTGCTCGGTAACCGCTCGCGGTACTGACGATCCGTTTTCCTTCTGGAGTAACCCGATGAACAGTCTTTCGCCCTTGTTTCGCCGCCTCGCCTTCGGTCTTTGCGCCACCTTTTGCGTGGCCACCGTGCACGCCGCCGGTGCAGCCTCGTACAAAGTCGGTGCAACGGCCAGCGGTTCGCCGTTCACCTTCCTCGACATCAAGAGCAACAGCATCCAGGGCGTGATGGTCGACGTCGCCAACGCAGTGGGCAAGGCCGGTGGTTTCACCAGCGAAATCGAGCAGACCAACTTTGCCGCGCTGATCCCGTCCCTCACCTCGGGCAAGCTCGACTTCATCGCCGCCGGCATGCTCAAGACCCCGGAGCGTGCCCAGGTGGTGGACTTCAGCGCGCCGGTGTACGCCTACGGTGAAGGGCTGATCGTGAGTGCCGACGACAACGCGACCTATACCGACCTCAGCTCCTTGAAGGACCAGGTAGTGGGTGTACAAGCCGGCACGATCTTCTACGACATGCTCAACAAGCTGGGAATCTTCAAGGAAATCCGCACCTACGACTCCATCGGCGAAATGGTCCGCGACCTGAGCCTGGGCCGCATCAAGGCCGCCGTGGGTGACCAGCCGGTGGTGGCGTACCAGATCCGCCAGAAGCTGTTCAAGGGCGTGAAGCTCGCCGCCGACTACAAGCCGGTCAACGTCGGCGAGGTGTGCCTGGTGGTGCGCAAAGGCGACAGCGAAACCCTCGCACGCCTGAACCAGGCCATCGCCAGCATCAAGGCCGACGGCACCCTGGACGCGATCCTGAAGAAGTGGGGGCTTGATGCCCGGGTGCAGCCATGAACCCGGCTGAATTCCTGCAAAATGCCCGGGACTTCCTGCCGATCCTGCTGCAAGGCGCCTGGGTGACGATCCAGATCACCGTGCTGTCGTTCCTGCTCAGCAGCGCTATCGGCCTGGTGCTGGCGCTGCTCAAACTGTCGCCGATCAAGGCGCTGTCGTGGGCGGCGAGCACCGTGATCAATGTGATTCGCGGCCTGCCGATCATCGTGCAGCTGTTCTACATCTACTTCGTGTTGCCGGACATGGGCGTGCACCTCAGTGCATTCCAGGCGGGTGTGATCGGCATGGGCATCGCCTACTCGGCGTACCAGGCGGAGAACTTCCGTACCGGCATCATCGCCGTCGAACAGGGCCAGCGTGAAGCCGCCGAAGCCCTGGGCATGCGCTCGGTGCTGATGATGCGCCGGGTAATCCTGCCCCAGGCGTTTCGCATCGCCTTGCCGCCCTACGGCAACACCCTGGTGATGATGCTCAAGGACTCATCGCTGGTGTCGACCATCACCGTGGCCGAGATGACGCGCCAGGGCCAACTGATCGCCTCGTCCACCTTCCAGAACATGACCGTCTACACCCTGGTCGCCCTGCTCTACCTGCTGATGAGCCTGCCGCTGGTGTATGGCCTGCGCCGCATGGAACAGCACCTGGGCCGGAGGAAAAAAGCATGATCGAGATTCGCCAACTGCAAAAGCACTACGGCACCCATCGCGTGCTGCACGGCGTCGACCTGGACGTGGCCAAGGGCGAAGTGGTGTGCCTGATCGGCCCGTCCGGCTCGGGCAAATCCACCTTGCTGCGCTGCATCAACGCCCTGGAAGCCTACGACGGCGGCACCATCAACGTGTTCGGCGAAACCGTGCAACGTGGCAGCAAGACCGTACACGCCCTGCGCAGCCGCATGGGCATGGTGTTCCAGCGCTTCAACCTGTTCCCCCATCGCACCGTGCTGGAAAACGTGATGGAAGGCCCGGTGTACGTCAAGGGCGAACCGCTGCAACAGGCCCGGGAAGAAGCCTTGGCGCTGCTGGATAAAGTCGGCCTGTCGGCCAAGGCCGATGCCTACCCGGAACAACTCTCCGGCGGCCAGCAACAGCGGGTGGCCATCGCCCGCGCACTGGCGATGAAACCCGACGCCATGCTGTTCGACGAACCCACTTCGGCCCTCGACCCGGAACTGGTGGGCGATGTGCTGGAGGTGATGCGCACCCTCGCGGACGAAGGCATGACCATGATCGTGGTGACCCACGAAATGGGCTTTGCCCGGGAAGTGGCCGACCGCGTGTGCTTCCTGCACGGCGGCTACATCGTGGAGAGCGGGCCGGCCGAGCAGGTGCTGGGCAACCCGCAACAACCGCGCACCCAGGACTTCCTGCGCCGCGTGCTGCACCCGACGGCCAATACCCGGAGCCTGTCATGAAGTCACTCTGGGCCGCGACGGCGCCCGCTGCACCGCCGACACCCGCGCTGGCTGAGTCATTGAAGGTGGACGTGGCCATCGTCGGCGCCGGGTATACCGGTTTGTCCACGGCGCTGCACCTGGCGGAGCGCGGCGTCAGCGTGTGCGTGCTGGAGGCCAACGAGCCCGGCTGGGGCGCGTCGGGGCGCAATGGCGGGCAGGTCAACCCGACACTCAAATACGACCCGGATCAACTGGTGCAGATGTACGGTGCCGAGCGCGCCGAGCCACTGATCAACACCGTGTCCAACTCGGCAGACCTGGTGTTCAACCTGATCGAGCGCCATGGCATTGACTGTGCGCCCACACGCAAGGGCTGGATGCAGGTTTCCTATTCCGAAAAAGGCGTGGCGGGCCTGCACGCCCGGGCCGAACAGTGGGCGCGTCGCGGGGTGCCGGTGCAGCGCCTGGATGCCGGCGCGGTGTCCGCCCGCATGGGCAGCCAGGCGTTTGCCGGTGGCTGGCTGGACGGTCGCGCGGGCGCCATCCAACCCTTGGCCTATGCTCGGGGCCTGGTGCGTGCAGCCCAGGCGGCGGGCGTGCGCATTCATGGGCAGAGCGCAGTGACCGCGATGCAACAGGCGGGCGCGGGCTGGAAGTTGCAGACCGCGAGCGGCGCGCAGGTGTCGGCCGGCCAGGTGGTACTGGCCACCAACGGCTACAGCGGCGACTTGTGGCCCGGCATGGCCCAGAGTGTGCTGGCGGCCAACAGTTTTATCGTCGCCACCCGGCCCTTGAGCGGGCCTGCGGCCGAGAGCATTTTGCCGGGGCAGGAAACCGTCTCAACCGCACAGCGCCTGTTGCTTTACTTTCGCAAGGATGCCCATGGCCGCCTGCTGATGGGCGGGCGCGGGTTGTTCGAAGATCCCACCGGGCCCGCAGATTTTGCGCACCTGGAACGTTCGCTGGCACTGTTGTTTCCCCAGCTGGGCAAGCTGGACTTCGAGTACCGCTGGGCGGGCCGGATCGCGATCACCCGGGACTTTATGCCCCACGTCCACGAGCCCGCACCCGGCCTGACCCTGGCATTGGGCTGTAACGGACGCGGGATAGCCCTGTGCACCAGCCTCGGCCAGCAACTGGCCGGACGCCTGTGTGACAGCCGCTCCGACTTCGCTTACCCGGTAACGCCTTTGCAGCGGTTGCCACTGCATGGCTTGCAACGCTTCTACATCGGCGCGGGCGTGGCGTGGTACAGCCTGCTGGATCGCCTCTCCCTGTAGGAGCGAGCTTGCTCGCGAAAAAACCGAAGGCGCCGCGTGTCCTCAGGAGACCGGCGCCTTCGTCAAAGCTCGCAGACCTTTCCCTCATCACTGAAGAAATAGATATTTTCATGCTTGTAGCCCCAGCGACCGCCTCGCTCGCGAGCATGCGGCTCGAAGGTAAAGCACGTCACCTCCTCCAGGCGCCGATGATTGCCCGCCTCGATGTAGAGCCTTTGGTCACGCTGCTCGCAGATGCTGTGGCCGACGTTGCCGGCGAAATCGAGGTTCTCGAAACCCTCGGATGCGATCAGGTCATTGGCGAACGCGTGGAGATCGTTGAACGTGGTTTCAGGCCGGGCGAATGTGCGCATCATCGCGTGTAGCAGGTGCTCGACTTCATAACCCCTGCTGAACTCGGCCCCCACCGGCACCGCCCGGCACACGCCCTCCTCCACATAGAAAGAGCGGGCACAGTCGCCCCACACATTGCCTCCTCTCGGGCTCAAATCCACCGTGATCAGATTGTGTAAACCAACGGCTTCATCACTGGGCCGATAGTCGCGTCCCGACACCGAAAGCGCACTGCGCGAACCCAGCAATACAAAGGCCGGGCAGTCGTAATACCAGGTCTGCGGATAGCCGCAATCCGCGAGCATCTGCGTCGCCATTTCGGCGATGGAGGCTTCGGTGGACTGTGGCGTGATCCGCGTAACGAGCTGCTGCAGCACCGACTTGGCGGCGGCCTGGACCACGCGATTAGGCAACATGGATTGTCTCTGACTGATGAGGGATTGCGTCGATGGTAGCAGCACTCTCCTCGACAGCGAGACGTGCTCGGATTTTAAGCTCGTTCCCACGCTCCGCGTGGGAATGCCTACGGTGACGCTCCGCGTCACAAAGGCAGACGCAGAGCGTCCAGGGCTGCGCTCCCACGCAGAGCGTGGGAGCGATCAATAGCCGGAGCACCGACTTGGCGGGGCCTGGACGACACGATTGGGCAACATGGACCGTCTCTGACTGAGGGAGACATGCTCGGATTTTTCCGACAACTGTTTCAGGTTGTCGGTCGGACCCGGGCTGACTAACCTCCCGCAGTCGCTGCCAATTCAGCGACCGGATTTGACCGTCCGCAACCATAGAACAACTGCGCCAAAACCGATCTTGGGCGTTTTTTTTACGCCTGATGTATTGTGTCGCGGCAGCTGTACGCGGGATACCTTCGGGTATGCCGGTTTTGTTCTTTGGGCCGGTCGGTCAACCCGCGTATAGCTGCCACCCTAATCGTTTGACCGCGAATCGTGGCAGCTCCATTCACAAAGGAGCTTCACCATGATTAAAGACAGCCCAAATCCCCCACCGCATACCGACCGGCTTCAAGAAGCCGCTTACCGCGCCATTCACCACTATCTGAAACCTGACGCCCAACCCCAACCGCCTGAACCCACCGAGCTACCGTTCGATGGATTGTTTACCGTGCGTAAGGACCTGGACACAGAAACCTTGCTGGCCAATGCATCGCAAGACCTGGCGTCGATCAATGTCATCGCAGCTCACCTGGCATTCGAAGTAGACGGTACCCAACGTAACGTGGCGCTGGGCATTTGCCGGATGCTGGAAGGGGTACAAATGCTAGTGGATAAAGTGTTGGACGGGCACGCGGAAACTGCACCAACATAAAACTCACGGCGCTAACCGTTCCCATGCGAGCATGGGCACGGTTAGCAGTAACTCTTTGCCTTAAGGCAAGCATTCCCATGGATTAAGGTTGAGAGTTTCAGGGCCCGGTTTTGCAACACATAAAACAAATTCAGCGCCATAGGGAAGACTGAAATGATGGAAAGTGCCATAGACGATTTCCGCACGTTCTGAGAAAACCTTTCGGCCATTCAGTGTCGCGCCATCAAGAGTCCAAACTGCCTTATGACCACTTGTACCTTGAGGGTTAGCTGTACCGACTACTTGCTTATCACCAATATCGTAATCAAAACCAACATTTACGATAGCAGTTTTTTGTCCGAGACTAGTAACCGTGACATTACTGTCAAATTTCGCTTTTCCAATTTCACACTCTGTTCTTTCTTTATTACAAACGCGAACACTTGCAACAGAAGACTTGAAATTTTCCGGCTCAGCGCCTTTCACCGTCGCGATCCGTGACTCCCGAGTCACGTTAGCGGATGGAAAAATCCCGTTTGAATCTTTAAAGCTTGATACTGCGACGATAGGTACTGGCTGTGCGGCGCAACCGCCAAGAAAAATCAAACCAAAGACCGACGCACACTTTAAATAGTTTTTCAAAGCCAACTCTCCTTATGACTACAAAGTCCATTATCAAAGATAGGGAGGATGTGTATCTACCTCCCAACGCGGATTGTTATTTTGCGGTTTGCCCAAATAAAGGCAATAAGCCATCATACCCCGATTCAGTTAAAATCAACAATAAATGTCTATTACCATAACGTGAAAAAATCATGCGTTCGTTTTTGTTCATTTTCGCATTTAAAAAACCGACCACCCAATCCGCTCGCTCAACAACTCCAACGCCTTCATCCCCGCCAGGGAATTGCCCGCCGCATTCAACTCCGGCGACCACACGCACACCGTAAACTGCCCCGGCACCACCGCGAGAATCCCGCCGCCTACCCCGCTCTTGCCCGGCAAGCCAACGCGATACGCAAAATTCCCCGCCTCGTCATACAGCCCGCTGGTGGCCATGATCGAGTTCACTTGCTTGGTCTGGCGCGCCGTCAGAATCTGCTCGCCGCTGTGGGTGCACACCCCCTCATTCGCCAGGAAGCAAAATGCCTTGGCCAGGTCCAGGCAGCTCATCTGCAATGCGCAATAGTTGAAGTAGCTGTGCAGCACTGCATCCACGTCATTGTGGAAGTTGCCGAAGGACTTCATCAGGTACGCCATGGCCGCATTACGCGCACCGTGCTGGGCTTCGGATTCGGCCACCACGCTGTTGACCAGGATCTGCGGGTTGCCCGACAGCCGCCGCACAAAATCACGCATGGACAAAATCGGCACGGCAAAGCGCGATTGGTTGATGTCGCAGATCACCAGCGCACCGGCGTTGATAAACGGGTTGCGTGGCCGCCCGCGCTCGAACTCCAGCTGCACCATGGAGTTGAACGGCTGCCCCGAGGGTTCGTGGCCCAGGCGTTCCCAGATGCTCTCGCCGCCATGGTCGATGGCCTGCACCAGGCTGAATACCTTGGAGATGCTCTGTACGGAGAACAAGGTGTGAGCATCGCCCGCGCAGTAGGACGAGCCGTCATTGCCATACACGGCGATGCCCAGTTGCTGGGCCGGCACGTCGGCGAGCGCGGGGATGTAGTCGGCGACCTTGCCGAGGCCGATCAGTGGACGGACTTCGTCGAGGATCGACTCCAACAGGGCCTGCATGTTTTGTTCTGGCATGGTATGGGAATAGTTGTTGAGCGGGGCGCGGAGGATACCTGAAACGCCGGAGCCAGGCAGGCTGCCGGTGCAAAGATGGACGCTGTGCAGGCCGTGCTATATCTTCGGGGCGCCGCCGGCTCAGGCGAAAAACATGAAGGAGTGAAACGTTGAAGAAGCAGGACGCCTTGAGAGGAAGAAGCTTTGCGGTGCTGATGGGCATTGCGTTTATCGCCGTGGACCAGTTGATCAAACTGCTGGCGCTGTTTTCGCTTCAAGCCACAACGTTCCGGTTCGGTTCAAGCCCGGTCAACATGGCCTTGGAGCTGAGCTTGAACCCGGGTGCGTTCCTCAGCTTGGGCGCTAGCCTGCCAACCCAGGTCAAGCAACTGATCTTTATCGTCGGCGTGGCCGCGGTGGTGTGCTGGGCGGGTTATTGGGCCTGGACGAACTGGAACCACTCCCTGCGCAAGGCCGCAGCACTTTTCCTGATTGCCCTGGGCGGCGCCGGGAACCTGATTGACCGGGTCTTTCGCGACGGCCATGTCGTCGATTATCTGGTGGTGAATGTCGGCCCGCTGCATACGGGTGTGTTCAATCTCGCCGATATCGCGATCACTCTGGGTGCGTTGTTGCTGATGCTTGATCTGTTCAAGAGCCCCGGTAAAGCCTGAGTTCCACACCAGCCAACAACACGCTCAAACAGGCAAAGAGAATCAGTGTGGGAGCTGGCTTGCCTGCGATGCAGACACCTCGATGTATCAGTTGCACCGAGGCGATGCTATCGCAGGCAAGCCAGCTCCCACCTTTGATTTTGGCTGGCCTTGACATCGTACTCAGTCAGCCCGCCACCCGCTCCCGCCCCTTGAACGCCAGCGAAAAACAAAAAAAGATCACCAGCGCAAACCCCGCCGGAAACAACCAGATGCTGCGCCAGTCATGGCTGCCACCCGCCGCCACATAGTGGTCGGTCACCTGCCCCGCCACCCAGAACCCAATCAACATGCCCACACCGTACGTAGCCAGGGTAATCAGCCCCTGCGCCGAACTCCTGAAGCGCTCCGGCGCTTTCGCGTCGGTGTAGATCTGCCCCGAGACAAAGAAGAAGTCATAGCAGATGCCATGCAGCGCAATCCCGGTAAACAGCATGAAGGCCAGCTCGCCGTTATTCCCATAGGCGAACAGTGCATAGCGCAGCGCCCACGCCAGCATGCCCACCAACAGGGCGACCTTGATGCCAAAACGCTGGATGAACAGCGGCAATAGCAGCATGAACAGCACCTCGGACACTTGCCCAATGGCCATTTTTGCCGTGGGGTTGGTCACGCCGATTTCCGCGAGAAACGGGTTGGCGTTCTGGTAGTAGAACGCCAGGGGAATGCAGATCAGGATCGAGGCGATGAAGAACACCAGGTAGCTGCGATCCTTGAGCAACCCCAGCGCATCCAGCCCGAGCAGTTGCTTGATATCACCCTTGCCCGCCTCGGCTTTCAAGGGCGCGGTACGCGGCAAGGTGAAGCTGTAGAAACCCAGCACCACTGACGCGATGGCAGACATCAGGAAGGTGTTGCGCAACGCGCCTGTGGTGATCGACTGCTGCGAATCCCAGGCGAACACAAAGCTGATCACCAGCCCCGCAACAATCCAGCCCAGGGTGCCCCACACACGGATGCGCGAAAACTCCTGGGCCGGGTCGCTCATTTGCCGGAAGGCCACCGAGTTCACCAGTGCCAGGGTCGGCATGTAGATGACCATGTATGCCAGCACGTAGGGATAAAAGCCGACGAAGTCCGGCGCGCGGTACAGCTGGTACAGCAGCACCGCGCCGATCAGGTGCAGCACCGCCAGGATGCGCTCGGCGTTGAAGTAGCGGTCGGCGATCAGGCCGATGATAAACGGGGCGATGATCGCCCCCCACGACTGGGTGGAAAACGCCATGCCGATCTGCCCGCCGCTGGCCCCCAGGTTGCTGGCGAGGAAGGTGCCGAGGGTGACGAACCAGCCGCCCCAGATGAAGAATTGCAGGAACATCATGACGCTCAGTCGCGCTTTCATTGTGGTCACCGTTTTATTGTTATTTTGAGTCAGAAGCGCTGTTCAGGCGTCGGGCAGGCCCAGCAGCCGTCGGTTGGATTGCTCGTCGGATGTCACGCCGGCGAAGTCATCGAATGCCTTGCTGGTCTTGCGGATCATGTGCTGGCGGATGAACTCCGCCCCTTCTGCCGCGCCTTGTTGCGCGTCCTTCAGGCAGCACTCCCACTCCAGCACGGCCCAGCCGTGGAAGTCGTATTGGGTGAGCTTGCTGAAGATCGATTTGAAGTCGATCTGGCCATCGCCCAATGAGCGAAAACGGCCAGGGCGGTCGACCCATCCTTGGTAGCCGCCATACACGCCGGAGCGCGCGTCGGGGCGAAACTCGGCGTCCTTGACGTGGAACATGCGGATGCGCGCGTGGTAGCGGTCGATGAAGCCCAGGTAATCCATTTGCTGCAGCAGCAGGTGGCTGGGGTCGTAGAGAATGTTGGCCCGGGGATGGTGGTCGACGGCTTCGAGGAAGCGCTCGAAAGAGGCGCCGTCGTGAAGGTCTTCGCCGGGGTGGATTTCGTAGCACAGGTCGACGCCGGCCGCCTCGAAGCAATCGAGAATCGGCAGCCAGCGCTTGGCCAACTCGGCAAAGCCTTGCTCCACCAGGCCGCTGGGGCGTTGTGGCCAGGGGTAGATGTACGGCCAGAGCAGCGCGCCGGAGAAGGTCGCGTGGGCCGTCAAGCCAAGGCGCTGGCTGGCGCGGGCGGCGAGTTTCAATTGGTCGATGGCCCACTCGGTCCGTGCCTGGGGCTGGCCGCGCAGATGGGCCGGGGCGAAGTCGTCGAACAGCGTGTCGAATGCCGGGTGCACGGCCACAAGTTGGCCCTGCAGGTGGGTCGATAGCTCGCTGATTTCGACGCCGGCATGGGCGCAGGTCGCCTTGAGTTCATCGCAGTAGGCCTGGCTTTCTGCAGCGCGGGCCAGATCAATGTAGTGGGTGCCGAGTGTGGGCAACTGGATCGCCTTGTAGCCCTGGGACGCCGCCCATTGGGCGATGTTGGCCAGGGTGTCGAAAGGCGCTTCGTCCGAGATGAACTGGGCGAGAAAAATGCCTGGGCCGCGCATGTCTGTAGTCTCCTTCATGGGTGGTTCGCCAGGGTGGTCCACTTCGCCTCGCCGCGATGGTTGGCGATCACCGCTTCGATAAAGGCCATGCCGCGCACGCCGACTTCGATGCCGGGTACACCTTCGGCCTCGGTGCCCTGGCGAATGGCCTTGGCGAAGTCGCGGTAGAGGTTGGCCATGGCTTCCAGGTAACCCTCGGGATGCCCGGCGGGCAGGCGCATGCGCTGCAATGCCGCGTCGCACAGCCAGGGCTGGCCGACGCCGGAACGCAGGATGCGCAGCGGTTGGTCGAGGGAACGATGGATCAGACTGGCGGGTTCTTCCTGGCGCCATTCCAGGCCGCCCTTGTCGCCATAGAGGCGGATCTTCAGCGGGTTCTCTTCACCGGCACACACTTGGCTGGCGATCAGCACGCCGCTCGCGCCGGAGGCCATCTTGAACAGCATGGCGGCATCGTCATCCAGTTGCCGGCCGGGTACATGGATGCCCAGGCTCGCGCAAAGCTGTTCGATCGGTTGGTCGGCGATGAACTCGGCCAGGGAAAAAGCGTGGGTGCCGATGTCGCCGATGCAGCCGCCCAGTCCCGACAGCTCGGGCCGGCTGCGCCAGTCCGCCTGTTTGTTGCCCTGCCCGGCCACGTCCTGGCTGAGCCAGCCTTGTGGGTACTCGACGATCACTTTGCGCAACGCGCCGATCACGCCATTGCGCACCATGTCGCGGGCCTGCCACACCATCGGGTAACCCAGGTAGGTGTGTGCCAGCCCATAAAGCCCGGAACTGTTTTTGACAACGTCTGCCAGCGCCTGCACTTCAGCAAGATTGAGCGCGGCCGGCTTCTCGCTGAACACGTGGAAGCCCGCCTGCAGCGCCTGGGTCGCAATCGGTGCATGCAGATGATTGGGGGTGACGATCACCAGCAGCTGCATGCGCTGCTCGGCCGGGAGCGCCTGTTCAGCGGCGAGCATCTGCTGCCATTCGCTGTAACAGCGGGACGCGGGCAGGCCCAGCGCATTGCCGGTGCTCCGGTTGTTCTCGGGCTCACGGCTGAAGGCACCGCACACCAGTTCATAACACCCATCCAGCCCCGCCGCCTGGCGGTGAGCCTGGCCGATGAAGGCGCCTTCGCTGCCGCCAACAAAGCCCATTCTTATTTTTTGCACAGCAACCGTCATCGCAAGTCTTCTCTTTATGGGCAATTACCGATCATGATGTAACCGGTTACATCGTGCCGGAAATTTAGGCCTGGTTGCTCGCGGTGTCAAACCCCGACTGCGGTAAACTTGCAGGCTGCTGTTCTGAAAACGAGGTGGTCTTGTCCAATATTCGTGAAGTCGCCCGCCTGGCCGGGGTCTCGGTGGCCACCGTGTCCAGAACCCTGGCCAGCCCTGAACGCGTGTTGCCCGAGACCCGCGACAAGGTCAACGCCGCCGTGGAACAGACCGGCTACCGGCCGAACCGCATGGCGGTGCAATTCCGTTCGCGGCGCACCGGTAACCTGGTGATCCTGGTGCCGGCGATTGCCAACACGTTTTTCGCCCGGGTCATCAGCGGTGCACAGCAAGCGGCGCAGGCATCGGGTTATCGGTTGCTGTTATGCGACACTCGGGGCCAGGCAGAAATCGAAAAACAGTTCGCCGAACTGGTCCACGCCCATCAGGCCGACGGTGTGATTCAGTTGCGGGCCTCAGACCCATTCAGCGACTGCAGCGACTCACCGCCACTGGTGAACGCCTGCGAGGTGATCCAGGACGGTCGCCACCCCACCATCAGCCTCGACAACCGTGGCGCCGCCCGGGCCATGACCCAGCACTTGATCGACCTCGGCCACCGCCGCATCGGCTTGATCAAAGGCCCGAAAAGCAGCCCACTGACCCGTGACCGCGTGGCCGGTTATGAAGATGCCTTGCTCGCGGCGGGCATCCCCCGCGACCCGGCGCTTATCTGCCACGGCGACTTCACCCTGCACGCCGGTTTCGAGGGCGCAGGCAACATGCTCGCCCTGCCCGAGCGGCCCACTGCGCTGTTCTGCGAGAACGACGAAATGGCCATCGGCGCCTTGAAGCGCATCAAGCAACAGGGCCTGCGCGTGCCCCAGGATATTTCCCTGGTGGGCTTTGATGACATCCCCTTCGCCGCCTACTGCGACCCGCCGCTGACCACCATTGCCCAGCCTGCCGAAATCTTCGGACGCAAGGCCGTGGAGATGCTCATCGCACTGATCGAGAAAACGCCGCTGCCGGAGCGTCAGGTAGTGGTGCCATTCGAACTCACAGTACGCGGCAGCACGGCAGCGCCCCACACTCAGTAGTGCGCCACATCCGACACCTGGGTATCCAGCACGTCCCGCGCCAATGCCCAGGCCTGATCCGTGGATTCCACCACCAGCAACGGGTAGCCCCACGCCTTGCCGAACATCACGGCAAACGGCTTGAGCGCCAGGCGCTTGGCTGCGCTGGGCTCCACCTGAATCATGCCTTTGACGAAAGTACGCAGGGCCACCTTGTGCTTCTTCATCCAGATCGAGGCCTGTTTGCGCTCTTCGTGGGAGTGCTCGTGAGTGCTTTCATCCACGGCTTTCTCGTGCAGCAGGACGAAGGGTTCCTCGCGCTGCAACAAGGCCTCGAATGCGCCAAAGGTATCTTGCGGGGGGGTGTCGCTGGGGGCGTCAAACACGATTTTCACCACGGGGAATGTTGAACTGTCGAGTTGCATGGGAAGCTCCTTTAACGAGAATGTTTCTCATGATAGCCATGCCATCACTGGACGCCATTGCACAGAATGGCCAGAATGTTTCGCATTCCAGCCAAGACGCCGCGCCGCCATGTACAACCACCGCCTCGAAACCCGTGACCCCTTGCGCCCGGCCCTCGCCGATGCAATTCCCCGTGCGGTGGTTGCAGTGAGCGCCTCAAGCACTTCTGCGAGTTGGGAGCACGCACCGCACCAGCACCGCAAAGGCCAGTTGATGTACACGTTGCGCGGGGTGATTCATTGCGTCATCGAAGAAGGTATCTGGATCGTGCCCCCCCAGTGCGCGTTGTGGATTCCGGGCGGCCTTTCCCATGCCGCGCGCGGGTCGGGGGCAGCGGATATCTACTGTCTGTTGGTCGACCCCGACGCCGCCGGCGCCCTGCCCCGGCAATGCTGCACCCTGGCGGTATCGCCGTTGTTACACGAATTGATCAGCAAGGCCGTCAGCTTCCCGCCGCTGTACGACACCGAGGGCGCCCAGGGCCGGTTGGTGGCCACGCTGCTGGACGAACTGGCACTGGCACCGGTGGAGGCCCTGCACCTGCCCATGCCCCGGGACACTCGGCTGCGGCGCCTGGCCGACAGTTTGCTGGCCAACCCCAGCGACAAGGCCACCCTGGGCGAATGGGCCGTACGCATCGGCATGAGCGAACGCAGCATGACGCGCTTGTTGCTGGAGGAGATCGGCCTGAGTTTCGGCCGCTGGCGCAGGCAACTGCATGTGATCCTGTCACTGCAGCGCCTGGCGAAAGGCGAAAGTGTGCAGACGGTGGCACTGGACCTCGGCTATGAAAACGCCAGCGGCTTTATCACCATGTTCCGCAAGGCCATCGGCCAACCGCCGGCGCGCTACCTGGCCGACCGCGCGAGCATCCCCCAGCACACGACGCCCGCTATCGCCTTGCTGGATTATTATAAATAGTCACGTATAAGCATTTTTAGAGCTAAGGGACTAGAAGGCTTAAATCATTCCAGCCAAAAAAAATCAACCCGCCTAAAATACTTATCGCACACTAAAAAATTTGCACTAGCATATGAGTACTCCGGTCCACAAACCCGCTCTCAACACCCGCCTGAAATCCGCCTTACCCCCCGCAAATAAAGTGCCGAATGTTAAAATTTGTCACGTTTTGGCGTATTCAATTCGATTAACATCTAAACGCCTGCAGCGATTGAATTGACGGCCTCGCATGCCGGAAAAGGGAGCAACGTGATGCATTTTTCCAACGTCCTCGCTATTGCACGGACCCCATCGAAATCCGAGGACTTCAGCGAGCTTATAGTTCGTACTGTACCGAAAAATCTAAAAGTCGATACACGCTCCTACGGCCAACTAATCGGTCCCTATGCAAGCCATGGACATTACCGTGCCATCATCATAGAGATCGACACCCCCTCTGCCAGCACCCAAACGCTGGACATCATTAAAAAAACCAGATCGGAAAATCCTGGCAGCACCATTTTCCTGGTTGTCACCTTCGCCACTACACTAAGCAAAACCAAATATTATCTCGCAGGCGCCGATTACTGCATAAAGGTCGTCGAGAGCTCGCCCGAGAAAAAACTTGCCCTGTTTGCCGCGTTCCTCAGCGAGACATACTGGCTAAGTAATACTGATTTGCTACTCGATCAGGATCGCATGTGCATCTACGGGGGTGGCAAAAAGCTCGAAGTGTCCTTTGTCGAAATGAAAGTACTGGAAGCGCTCATTCATAATCGATTGCTCAGCCATGATGAAATCGCCGTTGTAATGGGGCTGAATCCCCGATTTTATGATTCAAGGGCCCTCGAAAAATCGATTAGCCGGTTACGTGGCAAAATAAAATCACATTACGGAAGCAATATAATTCAGAGCATTCGCGGTTACGGCTACAAACTAAGCAGAGGGCTGGCTTCGGTTAATCATATCCACCCCGTCAGGGAGCGGTCGAACCGTGAATAGCGGAACCTTATTACGTGAGGCGTCAGCCTGCTTCACCTTTTCGCGGCAAGCGATACTTGAACGAAGTTGCACGCTGTGGGGCAGTGAGATCCGCGTCCACGCCGAGCCTGCGCTCGACAGCCCGCGTGATGACGCCTGTCCGTTTTATTCCGAACAACTTAAAGACGCCTACAGCGAAGCCCTGCAACATGCCAGGCCGAGTTCATTTGCCCGCACAAGTAAACGTTTGCGCGCGGACAAAAGCCCGGGCCTCCACAAGTTTTTCCGAGTTGAGCAATCGCTGTTGATGAATGAGGACCTGCTCAAGGAAATTATCGATACTTCACACACGCTGGAAAAAAACAGACAACAACTCATTGTCAGCGTTGAAAACACGCTGGACACCCTTCCGGGCCCGCTGGAACGCCGGAGCATGATCCGTCAACTGTATAGCCTGAAAGACCAGAGCAACCTGAAGCTTGCCTATAACAATTACACATTAAATACAAAAAACACCGACCTGCTGATCGACTTGAGTCTTTATGACTATATAAAAATGCCTTTTCCAGACTCGGCCCTCAGGCTCAGTCTGAACACCCGCTCGGGCCTGTTCGACCGGCTTTACGACCAGATGCTGGGGCTGATGAGCACCACCCGGGTCTCCTTCATCGCCGACAACGTCGAGCACGCCGACAGCGCACTTCTCGCCAGACGCTTGCCTTTTGACTATTTTCAGGGCCCCTACTTCTCCCCTGCTGATAGTTTATGAACCCCCGTACTTTCCTGGAATCGGTGAATGCCATGAGTTCTCTCAAGAAACACACATTTACATCGACGTACCCGTCAATCGCACTGCACGATTTCACGCCAAATGTGGCATTTTTACATTACGACGTCGACAGCGGGCCGCTGATCGAAACCGTGGAAAAAACATCGGACGCTTCGACCAGTTCCTACGCCGTTACCAAAGAGCAGAATTTCAATCTGTGGCTCAGTAACTATGTCGCCGCCAAAAGACTTTACGAAGCCAGTAATCGGCTGACCCGACAACTTTACGACGCATCAAAAAAACCTAACATCACGGCTCTAAAATCAGACGTCACACACACGGACCTGAATAACACCACCGCGGAAACAGTTAACTCATCCTCTGCATTACGCGGCCCCGATGTCTGGCTACTTACCCAGCAAGATCGTGCGCTGGTGAAAGGTGGGCTACGCATTTCCTTGACCACTATTGAGTCGGCATTGATCAAGAAAATGTTGAACCATGAAGAACGTGTGGTCAGCAAGGAAGAACTTATCCGCAACATCGGACGTGAGCCCGACCTCTATCGCGGGCTTGAAATGTGCCTTAGCCGATTGCAGGACAAGTTCAAGCGCGTGAATGATGGCGAACGCCTGTTCCGCGCGGTGCGTAACCGTGGCTACTGCCTGACACAAAAAATAAAAAGCCCGCTGAGCAGTCGCGCAAACGTCACAGAACAATAATTATTTCATAAAAATTACAATTCACCCTGCCTATTAGAACGCCTTTCTATCTGCCATTTTATAACAACATGACCGCGTTATAAGTCGTCAGCCATTGCTCCCTGCCATTTATTACTATCAATACGCACGCCTACGCGTGCGCCTGCCATTTGATAGTCATTAAAACCACGCCTCGCTTTAACCTGCCAGCACGTGAGTGGATACCACAGGGAGCAGAAGTATGCTTAACAACAGAAGAATGCATCGTAACCTTACACCCAAAGGCCTGACCTTTTGGGGACAGTGGGCAATTGCCCTGAGTGTGGTCGTTGTACTTTTGTTTTCACTGGTACTTTTCAAGACCGGGCAATTGGAATCCCATTACCGGATATTGGCAGCCATTACAATACTGGCCTCTATACCGGCCTACATGTTATGTGACGTCTATAGCAAAAAAGATGACTTTTTTGTTGGGCTGGGACGATTATTCACCGGCTGGTTATTGACCCTGGGCATATTGTTCGCGGTCGGCATAGCCTGTAATGCCAGTTCGCTGTTTCCCTTCGAGATCCTGCTACTCTGGGCTGCTGTCAGCTATCCAATACTAGCCCTTTGCTACATTCCCATTCACAGTCTATCCAGGTACTACCACCGGCAACTACATGAGCGCCAGAAATCGCTGATTATTGGTACGGGAAAACTTGCAACCGACTTGGCCAATACTCTCGCCAGGCAAAAACGCTCCCCTCTGGTCGGTCTCGTAGGTCCCCGCACCACCTCCCCCCAGGCCGGCACCCAGCCTCAGATCCTCGGTGACTTGCCCGATCTTCCCGCGCTGATCCGCCAGCACGGTATCCGCCGCCTGTACATCACTCACTCTCTCCAGGAAGCGACCCACATCGAGGCGCTGTACCTCAACCTGCTGGAGATCAGCGTGGACGTGATCTGGGTGCCCGACCTCAACAACATGCTGCTGCTCAACCACAGCGTGGCCGAGGTGGATGGATTGCCCGCGATCTTCCTCAATGAAAGCCCGCTGACCAGCCGGCCGACCGCAGCACTGAGCAAGTCGCTGCTGGACAAGAGCCTGGCCCTGTTGGCGATCATCCTGCTCAGCCCGTTGCTGCTGCTGTTCGCCCTGCTGATCAAACTTACCTCTCCCGGCCCGGTAATTTTCAAGCAGGATCGTCACGGCTGGAACGGCGAGGTGATCAAGGTCTGGAAGTTCCGCTCGATGCGCGTGCATGACGACCACGAAGTGCGCCAGGCGAGCCGCAACGACTCACGCATTACCCCCGTAGGGCGCTTTATCCGCCGCACCTCCATCGACGAGCTGCCCCAGCTGTTCAACGTGCTGCAAGGGCATATGGCACTGGTCGGCCCACGCCCGCATGCCGTCGCCCACAATGACTACTACTCGGGCAAGATTCGCGCGTACATGGCGCGGCATCGCATCAAGCCCGGCATCACCGGCCTGGCGCAGGTCAATGGCTGCCGGGGTGAAACCGAGACCCTGGAGAAGATGCAGCAACGCGTCGATATCGACCTGCGCTATATCAACAACTGGTCGCTGTGGCTGGACATCAAGATCCTGTTCAAGACGCCGTTTACCCTGCTGTCCAAAGACATCTACTGACCCCGCCCTTCCCCGTGCCGCTGCATCGGCGGCGCGGGGCACCAGGCGCGTTGTGCGCCCTCCCCGCCACCGCTCCCCGCAAGACGCAACGATAGCGCCCACAGCAACGCCCGGGCCCGGGCCATTCGCATAGTCATCAAAGAGGAAAGTCAGGCAAGTGTTGCGCGCCGGCATTGCACCTGGCGCTGTAGCTTTCTGGCTTGGCGACTGCCCGGCGCATTTAACGCCGGGCAGTCGATAACCTTGTCGGCAGATGCCGCACCGTCACTCCGTGATCTTCTCGAAGTTGTTATAGAACAACTCGCTGTCACGCCCGTCAGTCATGGTCTGCAGCGAATAGCCGCGGTTCAGGCGTGCGCCGCCGTCACGGGTCAGTGGCGCCCATACGACGTTGGCCCGACGCATCGTCGAGGTGCTCATCAATTCGTCGAAGGGGACGGAAATATAGATACCCTTGTCGAAGCTGCCTTCGCCATATTCTTCCTTCGAGGCGGTGGTCAGCGTCACCCAGCCACCAAACTTCACGCCGTTCTTGAACTGGCGCGAGATGTCGACGGTGGTGCCCCAGTCCCGCGCCAGGTAACGCCCCACACTGACGGCGGCCAGGGTGTCATAGGGCAGCTCGGTATAGCTGGTGACATGGCCGGTGATGGTCTGGTAATCCCGCAGGCCGAAGCCCTGGTTGAAATCACGCTGGCGCACGAAGTTCAGGTCTGCGCCCACTGACCAGTGCTTGCCCGCCGGCCGGAACAACACCTCGCCGCCCACCCCGGCGTACATGGACTCCAGGTAGCCGCCGTAGACCATGCCATACAGGTCGCGGTCCAGGCGCTGCGCATGGTTGACCTGGAAGTTCGGCATCGTCACATCGGACGTGGTCATGTATTGGCGCAGGTCGGTGCGTACTCGCGGCAAGCCGCTGGGTGCGTCGTAGGTGAACTTGTCGTAGTTGTTCAGCAGGTTGGCGCTGAGCAAGCCGCTCCACCAGGTATTGCGGGTAAAACGGTACTCCGCGTCGGCGTCGGCAGTGAACTGATAAAGCAAGCCGTCGGGGCCACCGATGTTCTGTTTGTAACCCAGGCCAAGGCCATAGTTGAACGGCTCGGATTTTCTGCTGTAGAGCGTGGTTTCCCGATGGGCAACCGCCGGGTTGACCTCGGTATTACGGTGCAGGTCCGTCAACGGCTGCTGGTTGTTCACCACTGCGCGGAAGGTGTCACGGGGCACGCTGGTTTCTTCGATGGGCATGTCATAGCGCTTGTTCACCAGGGTGAACCAGTCGATATCCTGATTGGCGCTGTTGTCGAGAATCCGGCTGGCGCGTCCCACGGCCTTGGCTGAATAGAAGTAGCGTTGCTGCTCGCCATACACCATCAATTCCGAGCCGCGCCGGGCAATGCGCTCCACCTTGTAGCCGGCATTCTGCTGCAGCCTGTCGGCGACGTTGGCCCAGTTGACCTGGTCGGCCGGGGTGGTGGGCATGCGCGCCGGCAACGGTTCGGCGGGCGGGTCATAGGTCTTGACCGGTGCCTTGCGGCTGACAAAGTTGGTGTGCAGGGTGATGCCGAACATCGCGGTATTCCCGCGTTCCCAGGCCGCACTCAGGTCGACGCTGTCAGCCAGCTTATAGACCACGCCAATGTTTACCGGCGAGTCCTGCTTGATCGGGTTGTCCAACGGCTCGTGCTTGTAGTCATTGCCCTCGTATTCGAGTTTCAGGCTCAGGGGTTCCCAGGGCGTTTGATAGGCGATCCCGCCGAACAACGAAGGGCGGCCCCTGAAATAGGCGTTGGAGTTCACGTCCCCTGCCCTGGCGACGACCGCAGTGCTCTTGGGCCGGTCGTTGAACTTGCTGCCGAACACCGACAGCGGGTTGCCGAAGTCGCCTCGGTTTCCCAGGTAGCCCCAGGCGATGCCTAGGCTGAAATCCAGGTTGCCGTGGCGCTTGTTGGCGACAAAGTATTCGCTGGAAAACAGCCCGGTACCGCCGATGTCCCGGGCACCGAAAGCCACCTGCGGTGCCCACCGGCTTTCCTCCCAGAGCCGCGCCTTGAAGTCGATGGCCTTGTCCTTGAAGCTCTGGCTTCCGCTCAACGCCTCGGCGCCGTACCTGCGGTTGCTGATGGCGGTATAACGAAACGAACCCTCCAGCCAATCAAACGGTTGCAGGGAAAAACTGTAGCGCGAGTAGGGATCGGTGCGGTTGGCGTTGGCGCTCAACTCTCCCGCCGGGGCCATGCGTGCGGTGGGGGTCTGTAGCAGGCCCACGCCGCCGAAATCATTTTGGGTGTAACGGGGGTCACCGTGAGCCAACCCGCAAGGCAACAGCAGTACAGCCGCAAAACGTAAATTCAAGGGTTCACCTCAGCCAACGGTTGAGTGGCGAAAAACTCGGCCAGTTGTTGGTTGAGATCAGGGGTCGGCGTCTCAAGGTCGTCGCTGCGGATCGGCACCAGGATCCTGCTGCCGGGGGCCGCCACCACGCCGTCCTCGCGATTCCACGCCGCCACGCCCACGCGCCGTACCTGGCCGTCGGGCTGGATCAGCCACAGGTCATCGCGCTCGGCGTCATCGAGGACCGTGCAGTCGCCAACATAATCCCGCACCTCGCGCATGGCCCGGTACGGCACATCACAGGACTGCGCGACCGCCCCGAGCACCTGCACGGTGGACGGCCTCACGGGGTAGACCAGCCGGTCCCCGTCATCCAGCAATGCGTTGCGCGCGAACCCCGTCTCCACGGCGATCGGGTCCAGCACTTGCACCTGGCGGCCGGTGACCGGCAACTGTTCGACCTGTCGATACAGACGCGCACTCAAGTCCGCCCGGGAGCCACGGTCATCCAGCAAGGCCCCTCGTTGCAGCAGTTTCAGATCGAACAAAACCCCTGCCTTCAAGCGTTCCTGCGTGCTCACCAACGACTGGTGCAGCCACGCGGCGCCCAACCAGTAGCTTTCTGCATTGGGTTGGGCCACACGAATAACGTCCAGCAAACGCGCCCCCGGCTTGACCTCGAAGGCGCCGGGGCTGCGCACATCGCCACTGACTGTAACGGCCGCCTGGCCAGTGCCGGGGCCGATCAGCAACAGGCCCAGCCATAAAAGCTTCGAACACTTCATCGGGCTGCCTCCCGGTCGGGACGCAACTGCACGATTTTCAGGGCCAACCGGGGCGTCAAATGCTGCTCGCTGCGCCAGATGAAACCATCCTGCGGGTCGACCCAATAATGGTTGGTGGCGCGGAAATTCAAGGTGGGAACGTCCACCTGCTCGTCGATGCGCAGCAAGGCGTAATCCTTGTCCAGAATGCGGAGGGTCTCGATACCGTGGCTGCTGAAACGGCTGTTGACCGCGATACCGATTCGGTTGCCGTCGTAGAGGTCGATCCAGCGTGTGCCGGTGTAGCCGTCGGGCAGATGCTGGAGGCCGCGCTTGAACGGCGATTCGCCACTGAAACGCGTGCCATCCAGGGAAACACCCAGCCCGACAGTGCGTACCACCAGGCCGTCACGCATCATCACCACTTGCTTGCCGGAAGCGACCCAGAACTGCAGGTCGCCCCGGCGCCGGGCCATGGCCATCACGCCCTCGCTGACGGCGGTGGTCACCAGGATCTGCGGGTATGGCACCGCGTCGACCTGGGCGCGGGTCACGTTGATCGGGGCCGGGCCCGTCACAGAGGTTTCGAGGGTGTACCACGACGCCCTCATCAACGGGTTACACCCGCACAACAAGAGCGCCATCGACAGGCAGGCGCTGGTAGGCAACATTTTCACCACGGGATAACGCCTTATCTGCTGTTGACTTCGCTGAGGTCATTGGCCGATCGGGCACCAATTCCAATGGCACTGGCGGTCGGCAGCAACTGGCTGATCAGGCGGTTCCAGCGCGTCACGCCGGCCGGCCCGACGTACACGATGTCCTGGGGTTGCAAGTCGAACCGGGTGGCCAGCACCAGCGCGGAAGGTGACTGGGCATCGAGCTGGAACACCTTGGCCGGTTCGGCTTCCAGGTTGTCCACGCCGCGAATCACATAGACCGCATTGCCATTGGAAGTGGTCTGGTTCAAGCCGCCTACGGTACCCAGGGCATCGGTCAGGTTGATCGACTTGCCCTTGAAGCTCAGGGCCCGGGGCTGATTGACTTCGCCCATCAGATAGACACGTTTCTGGTCGTTATAGGGCAGGTACAACCGGTCGCCGCCCTTGAGGTAGATGCCCTGCAGTTGCGAGCCCTGGCGATTGAGGCTGTCCAGGTCAAGCGTGTACTCACGGCCGTCGCGCGTCAGGGTCAGGCTCGAAAGGTCGGCATTCGTGGGGTCGACACCGGCGGCCCCAATGGCCTCGACGGCGCTCAATGGTGTGGTGGTGATCGGCTGTTGCCCGGCCTTGATTACCGCCCCGGTCACCACCACTGTCTGGCTGGCAAACCGCAGGACGCTGACGTCGACCTGTGGGCTTTCAATAAATTGCGACAAGCGCCCGGCGATAAAGGCCCGCAGCTCTTCAATGGTCTTGCCGGCCACCGGGACGTTGCCGATATACGGATAAAACAACGTGCCATCGGGGCGAACCAGGCGCCCGTTGGCGTCGATCTGCTGTTGCGGCCCGGACGGTGCCGTCAACTCGGGATGGTCCCAAACCGTGATAAACAACAGGTCATTGGCACCGACGCGATAGCCACCGGGCACATAAGACAACAGTTCTGCCGGCACCGATTCACGAACATGCGTGGCGGCATCCATGGCAATCAATTTGGGGGTGATGGGAATCAACTCTACCCGAGTACTTTCGGAAGAACCCTCACTGGACATTTGACTGGTGTCCATATGTTGACCAGGCGAAAACATGCAGCCGTGCAAGCTGAAACTTGCCAGCAAAAGAACAGGTAACCTACGAATCATAATGGCACTACGCTAGTCGAGGGCGAGTCTAAAAAAGATCACCCAGAAGTTCCGGGTGATCTTGAACAACACACATTGCGGGTTATTAGTTGGTACCGGTGGTACCGCCTGTACCGGTGGTGCCGCCGGTGCCGGAAGTACCGCCATTGGAACTGCCGCCCGAGTTGGAAGCCGCCGCCGCAGCGCCGACTACCGCGGTACCGACCCCGACGGTTTCACCGAGCGTCACGCCGCCCACGAGCGGGGTGCTCAACGACAGGGGCTCGCTCGCGCCGGCCGCATCGCTCAAGGCCTCGCTCGCGACTTCACCTGCCGCCAATGCCGCAGTACTGCTAAAGGCCAGCACGCCGGCCAACAGTATTTTCCTCATATCAGACTCCTTCTCGATATTTACCCCTTATCAAATAATGCAATAAGGGCGTAGTGATGGAACGGAGATAAACAGGCTATGCAAACTGCGCAAAGATCCTGTTGGATCACGCACTTAACCTCCTCGAAATCATCTCACTTGTGGATAGCTCAAACCACCAATGTTAATAATCGTCAGGATTAAACAACGGGGCGTACCGATAACCCGCGACCAATACCGTAATACTCGAAACCATTGGCTTTCATACGCTGCGGATCAAATATATTGCGGCCGTCAAAGATCACCGGCGTGCTCAGTTTTTCTTTTATCAAGTCCAGGTCCGGGGCCTTGAACTCCCGCCATTCGGTCACGATCACCAGCGCATCGGCACCTTGCAACGCCGCTTCCTTGGTGCCCATCAGCAACAGGTCTTCGTTCATCCCGTAAATGCGCTGGGTCTCGGCCATCGCTTCGGGGTCGAATGCCTGGACCCGGGCACCCACGCTGCGCAGTTGTTCGATCAACACGCGGCTCGAGGCTTCGCGCATGTCATCCGTATTGGGCTTGAAGGCCAGGCCCCAGATGGCGAAGGTCTTGCCCTCCAGCTGGCCGCCGAAGTGGTGGTGAATATGCCCGAACAGGTGCTGCTTCTGGCGCTTGTTGACTTCCTCGACGGCAGACAACAGCGTTGCCTGATAGCCGATCGACGACGCGGTGCGCTCCAGCGCCTGCACATCTTTCGGGAAGCACGAGCCGCCATAACCGCAGCCTGGGTAGATAAAGTCGTAGCCGATCCGTGGATCGGAGCCAATGCCTTTACGAACCGCCTCAATGTCGGCGCCCAAGCGTTCGGCGAAATTGGCCATTTCATTCATGAAGGAAATCTTGGTGGCCAGCAGGCAGTTGGCCGCGTACTTGGTCAGCTCGGCACTCCTGATGTCCATCGTGATGATCTTTTCGTGGTTGCGGTTGAAGGGTTCATACAGCTCCCGCATGCGGTCCACGGCGTAACTGCTGTCGCTGCCGATAATGATCCGGTCGGGCCGGGTGCAGTCGGCGACCGCCGAACCTTCCTTGAGGAACTCGGGGTTCGAGATCACGTGGAACTCCACCTCGAGCCCCCGCGACGTCAACACCTCGGACACCTTCGCCCGGACCTTGTCCGCCGTCCCCACCGGCACCGTGGACTTGTTAACGATAATCTTCGGCTCGGTCATGTTGAGCGCAATGGTCGCGGCAACGGAGAGCACGTACTTGATGTCGGCGCTGCCATCGTCATCAGGCGGGGTGCCCACGGCGATGAACTGCACCTCTCCATGCCGCACGCCTTGCGCGGCGTCGGTGGTGAAGTGCAAGCGTCCGGCATCGTGGTTCTTCTGGACGAGCGCACTCAGCCCGGGCTCAAAGATCGGAATAATGCCGGCCTTGAGGTTCTCGACTTTAGTCGCGTCCACGTCGACACAACACACCTCATGCCCCGCGTCGGCCAGCACCGCTGCCTGCACCAGACCCACATAGCCGATTCCAAATACAGTTACATTCATTTCAATCTTCCTTTAAACAAGCTCGAGGCGGCCATAGCGGTCTTCAAAGCGGATGATGTCGTCCTCGCCCAGGTACGAACCCGATTGGACTTCAATCAGCTCCAGCGGGATTCGCCCCGGGTTTTCGAGGGAGTGCACAACGCCAATGGGGATGTAGGTGGACTGGTTCTCGGTCAGCAGCACTTGCTTGTCGGCGATTTGCACATTCGCGGTGCCGGACACCACGATCCAGTGCTCGGCCCGGTGGTGGTGCAGTTGCACCGACAGCTTGTGCCCCGGCTTCACCGTGATCCGCTTCACCTGGTACCGATAGCCCTGGTCCACCGAGTCATATTTGCCCCACGGCCGATAGACTTCGCGGTGGCTGGTGCTCTCGATCCGGTGCTTTTCAGTCAGCTGCGCGACTATTTTCTTGACGTCTTGCGCGTGATCCTTGGTGGTCACCAGGATCGCGTCGGCGGTCTCGACGACTACCACATCATTGATCCCTGCAACCGTGACCAGGCGGTGGCTGGCATGCACATAGCTGTTGGTGACGTCCTGCAGCAGCACGTCGCCCTGGGTGCAGTTCTGGTTCTGATCCTTGAGGCCCGCTTCCCACACTGAGTCCCAGGCACCCAGGTCGCTCCACGGCGAATCGAGGATGACCACCGACGCGATGTGGGTCTTTTCCATCACCGCGTAATCGATCGACACGTTGGGCGCGTTCACAAAATCCACCTGGCTGAGCCGGGTGAAATCCTGGTCATGGGCCGCGTTGGAGAGGGACAGTTCCGCGGCCACCATGATCTCCGGGCTCAGGCGCTCCAGCTCGGCCTTCATCACCGAGGCGCGGAACATGAACATGCCGCTGTTCCAGAAGTAGTTACCTTGTTCCAGGTAGCCTTGCGCGGTCGCCAGGTCGGGCTTTTCCACGAAGGCATCGACATGCGCGGCGCCGTCCACCGCAGCCGCTTGAGTACGGATATAGCCGTAGCCGGTCTCCGGCTTGGTGGGCACAACCCCGAAGGTGACGATCTTGCCTTTGTTGACTTCCACCTTGGCCAGCGTCAAGGCCGCATTAAACGCTTGGGTATCGCCGATCACATGGTCCGCCGCCAGCACCAGCAGGATCGGATCGTCCCCATCCGCCAGCGCCGACAGGGTTGCCGCCGCAATCGCCGGGGCGGTGTTGCGGGCGGTCGGCTCAAGGAGGATTTTCTGCGGGATCACGTCCAGTGATCGACTTTGCTCGGCCACGATGAAACGGTGTTCTTCGTTGCACACAATAATCGGCGGGCTGACGGTCTCGCCCTCTATCGACAGGTTCTTGATGCGATCCAAGGTGGCTTGAAACAAACTCAAGTCACCGTGCAGTGCAATAAACTGCTTTGGTTTAAGCGCTCTTGAAAGCGGCCACAGGCGCGTGCCTGAACCGCCAGACAATATAACTGGGATCATAACGATTACTCGATGATTAAAGGCAATAAGAGCGGATTGACAAACAGCCGAAACTTAAGAAGTGAATGACTTCACATAACTGATCAAGCGGTCCCTTTCGGTAAAGTCCAGTGAACTTTCGGCACTGCTGTAGTTAAGCGCCGAATCAATCGCCGAAAAGAACGCATCTTTATCATGGGCGATAAACACAGAGGGAAGGTCTGCAAAGTTTTCGGCGGTGTCGTACTGGTGATTATTGATGTGTTCACCGCGCCGACTGTCGCGCGGGACAATAACAATCGGTTTGCCCAGTTCAAGGGAGCGAATGATATTGCCCATGCCTGCATGGGAAACAATCACCTTTGACGCATTGAAGTTCTTGGAAAACAGCGGCTCGGCGATGGTCTTGTAAGCCGTAATGCGCCCCAGGTCATTTTCGTTATTGCCCACCTGGGCAACAATCGGGACCTGCGGGTTTGCATGACTCCACTCATGCAAGTAGCCGAGCATTCTTTCAAAGGGTGCTTGAGTGCCAACGCTGCAAAATATCATTTATACAATCCTCCCTTTATATTGGGCGCGGCTGTTTTGCGACAGCGTGGGCCACTGGGTCAGCAACTCATCGACAAAATACACAGCGATCCTGCCGGACAACGAGAGCTTCTTGGGATTGGCAATGCTGTCGATCCACAGGGTCTTTTTGCCCATCAGTTTTCCCGCGACCAGCCCCAGCAACCCCGGTGCCGCCCCGGTGGAGATCACGTACCTGGCCTTGCTGCGGTAAACGATCGCAAAGATCTGGCAAAAGCCCTTGATGATCTTCAACGGTTCACTGCGATTAAAGTCCGGGACTTGCGCGAAGGCATGGGTTGGATACTGCGAGCCAATGCTGATATCCACGGTGGCGATGGTAACTTTTTGACCGTCGAAGGCAGGCAGCAACTTGCTCATTTGTACCCAGTGCCCACCTCCAGAACAAATCAATAAAACATCACTTGATTGACTCATGACGGTTCCCTTCCTGTCAGGTGTAATAGACATCATTAAATAGTGGCGGCAGTTCTTAACAGTTGGGCCTGGCCTTTCCAGCGGGTTATTCGCTTGGCTTTGAGCAAGGCCGATTTCTCTTTATAGGTTTCTTGATTGGCGATGAGCTGCGCGACGCCGGCCTTGATGGACAGCGGGTCCAGGGTGTCGACAAACACCGCCGCCTCGGAAAACAACGAGCGCAGTACCGTGGTATTCGAAAGCGCCATCGGCCTGCCGGCGCTGACCGCTTCGTTGGCCACGCTCAGCTGAACGTTGTCGCGGGTGGTCAGGCCGAGCACCACATTCGCGTGGCACAGCAGCTGTTCAAAGGTCGCCTTGCTGAGGAAGCCGGTCAGCTTGATGTTCTCGGGGAGTGACGCCACGAGCTCCTCGGAGAGCTTGCCCTGATGCTTGCCGGTGATCAGGAAGTCGACACCGGGCATTTCCCGGGCGGCGTTGATCACGATCTCGATCGGTTCATCGATATCAAACGAGCACGGAAACAGTACATAGGGTGTCTCGCGCTCACTGGCGGGCGCCGCGTGAAAGTCACACGGCAAGTCTTCCAGGATAAAGATATTGGTGTCCTTGACGCCCAGGCCGGCCAACTCTTCTTTGACTTTAAAATTATGAACGACGACGGCATCGATTCTATTCAACAGCGCTACCGTGCCCGGAAAGCCTATCCATTGTTTGCGCAACAGGCTGTTGTGGGCATCGGCGATAATCTTCAGCCGCCGGTTGAATATAAACTTGTAGGCCAGTGCTATATGCAATACCGGGCTCGGCGGCAACTGCACCCACAGCACGTCAGGCGAACCGGCCAACAGGGTCTTCAGGGTTTTAAACGACTTGATCAAGTAATCCAGCGGCCGCGCGGATTTCTTCTTGAACTGGTTGGGCAGATGCAGAATGTCATACGCCCAGTATTGCTTCATGGTATCGGCGCGTCGTTGATAGCCAATCCATGCAATCATTAATGATTTCACGTCAGAGTCCTGCATAAATAAAGGTGGGGCCAGTGAGATTGCTTACACTGCAAACCAGATCGGAAAGTCGGCGTTGTATCGAATAGTGTTGTTTCTGAAGCGGATATGTTTGGCCGGATTGCCTCCCACGATCGAATACGCTGCAACGTTGCGCGTGACCACACTGCCCGGATAAACAACCGCGCCTGTTCCGATGGTGACGCCTGGCATCACCATCACATTGGGAAAGATCCAGGCATTGTCTTCAATCAACACCGGCTTCCCCACCAGGCCACTCATGGGGTCATCAATATCGTGGCCCAGCGTATAAATCCGGGTGTTATGGGAAATATTGACGTTGTCGCCGATGCGGATGCCCGCCCGGTTATCCAGGTAGCAGTCGTAATTGACCGTGCAGTTTTTCCCGACCGAGAAGTTGCCGAAGGAGAAAAACACCACGTTGCGGTGGATCGTGGTGCGGGCGCCCACCCGGCATCCGGTTGCCCGGAGCAACGCGCGTCGCAGATTGAAAAACAACGCCAGGCTGAGCAGCGTATTGAACAGCGCAACAGCGGCCTTCTTGATGTTCAGTTTCAGGTTCTTCATCTACTCGCCCTGCCCTGAAGTATCCGTTACGCGCTGTGAACTCATCACAAAATTCCTGAAGCGGATATTGGTACTCACCGGCGTGGCGAAAGACGGGTTATTGCCACCGAAGAACGTCGAAAACAGCAAGCCGTCGATGGTGATCTCCGGCGTGTCTCTAAACGTCAGCCCGGTTTCCGAGTGCACCAGCTGGTTGTCGTACCAAATGGAAATCACACCGTCGGCCTGCCCCGGCGTATTCAACTTCACCAGTTGCTCCAACCTGTGCCATTGCCCCACCGTAAAGATCCAGGAACCCAACCCGACTGCCGTGCCCCAGGTTTTACTGGTGGGCAAATACGCGTAAATGGCGCCGACGCCCTTTTCTTTCCAGATGTAGCGCGTGGAAAAGCCGTCATGGCCGTTCGGTATCTTGCCGCCCGTATTGCCGGTGCCACCGTAGAGGCCCGGGAGCTTGCCGCCTTTTACAAAGTCGAAATTCCTGTCGAACTTCAACTCATAGGTCAGTACCAGGCATTCCCTGCCCGGTTGCGGCAGTGGGGATTTGAATTCAATGCCGCCGTAGGGCAACCCAAGGCGCACCATCGAACCCGGGTCATAGGAGCCGGCCGGAAAATGCACGGCAATGTCCTTGATCTTTTGGCTGTAGGCCTTGTTCGTCAGATTGGCCCTGCCCTTTATGCTGCTTTGCGCCTGGGGCCCGTCGGCCATCTGCGAAACGTCCGGCAGTGACGGGTAGATGTTCTTGATGCCTGGCTCGCAACGGTCGTTCAACTCAGATGCGCCGCTGGCAGCCACCTGCAGGGCGAACGCCACAATGAGTAGCGTCGAGGCTGTCTTTTTCACGTCGGTTGCCCCTCCACTTTATTTTTCATCGACCCATTTCAAAAAGTCGTCGACCGCTTTTTGCGCAAGGGAAGAACGCTGGGCGATCTCCTGCTTGAGGTGCTCGGCCATTTGCGCCTTGGATTGCCGGAATTCGCTGATGGTGGCCTTGATCACCTCAGGGTCTGGGGTGCTGACCAGCCGGGTGCCCTGCGGCAGCATTTCATGGACTTTTTTCAGCTTGTTTTCGATTTCAACCGCGATGGTGGGAAAGCCCAGGGAAGCCGGCAGCAGTACACCGTGTGCACGGGCGCTGATGATCACGTCGGACTCGACGATCAGTTTCGCCATGAAGGTTTCGGGCGTATCGCCCGCCGCGTCCCAGCACAACCATTCGAACCTGTGGTACTTGTCGATCAGGTGCTGGTCACGTTCCTTGTACAGCGAGACCAGGCGTACCTGCTCGCCACGCTTGGCGAGCTCATCCGCGGCCTGGACCATCGCCTTGATGAACTGTTGCCCGTTCGCGTCATGGGGCCAGTCGCGCAGGATGAAGGACAGGTACTTGCCCTTCTTGAGGCTGCCGACCTCCAGGTCTTTGCTGGAGATCCACAGGTCGGAAAGCAGGCTGGGGTCGGTGTACACCTCGACGTCGGACTTTCCGAAGGCCTTGCAATGCTGCTGGCTGGTACCGTCCCGCACGGAAATGTAGTCACAGCGATTGATCACGCTGACGGCGCGGGTCAGCAGCTTGCCGCCGCCATCGAAGGGGCCCAGGCCAATGCAGAACGCTGCCAGGCGCCGGTGGAAATAGATCCTGTCGACACCACCGCGCAACCCGACATACAAACGCAGAAGCGTGGACTTCAGGTCGGTCTGCGCCTTGATGCTCTTGCACAGCTTCGCCACGATGCCTTTGTTGGCAGCCGCCTCTTTGGCCGGTGGAATGAACGAGAAGAACTGGCCCCCACCGCCCAACACCACCAGGTCAGCCTTGACCGGCTCCTTGATGTGCAGCCACTTGATACGCGGGTTGAAGTTCCTGGCGATCTGCGGATGATCGACACCCACCGCTATATCCGATTCCTTAAAGCGTTTTTTCAGAATATTGATCACGCATAGCATTAATACGTCATCACCCAAATTACCAGGACCGTATGCCCCCCGGATATATACTTTGCTGACATTCATGCTGGGCTTCCATTTTCCACGGGGTCATTAAACACGGCATTCAAGGCAAACGTTGTTGCGAGAATGTAGATAAATATCAGCGCCATGATCATTAATCGATACAGCACACTTTCGACATAGGCGCTTGATATGAAACTGATGAAAGGCAATGTCCACAAGATCAGGATCCTGGGAGATACGAGCAACTCCAGAGGTAATATCTTCTTGTAGACGAAATACGGCAGTCCCAGCAGGAAGTGAATAAACTGCGAACCAATAAATGCCTTGGCAATCCCGATTGCACCTTCTTCCCGAAGCCACAGTGCTCCGGCAATGAATAACACTCCCCATAGAATGTTACTCATCACACTGAACCAGGCCAGGTTCATCACGATCATCTTTCTTGAAATACCGGACTTGAATGCACTGAGCAGCGAACCCAGGATTACCAGAACCAACGTCACTTCAAAATCCCGCCCCAGGAAACTGCTGCCATACAGTTTGGCCAGCAACTCGGGGAACATGATCACCGGCTGTATGATCACCAACACCACCAGCCAGCCCGACAGAAAGTTCAAGGCGTCCAACTTGCGGCTTTTACCGCCCAGCGCGGCGGCCAGCATCGGCACCAGCACAGAGCCCAACACCACGGAAACATGGGAAAAGATCGCGTTCCATTGCATCGCGGCGGCGTACATGCCCAATGCGGCAAGGCCGTTAGTTGTTTCCGCCAGCAACTTATTGGCGAACCAGTTCATCGGGGCGACCATCAACCCCGTCAGCAATACCGGCAGGCCAACCGACAGCACTGCGTGCTTTTCAGTCATTGCACCTTTGAAACTCAGCGTGGTATTTCGGGCCTTCAAAGTCTTCCAGCAGGCCAGTGCGCTGAAGAACACGATCAGCAATTGAGAACCGGCCAAGCCCAGCAGCGCACCGTTGAGTCGGAACTGCAGGGTCAGGAAGTACGTCGCCGGGATCGCGACAATCGCAATGATCCCGTTGATGGTCGCGATTGTCCGGTATTGGCCCCAACCGGTCAGGCAGCCCTGGGTCCATCCCGACAGGATAATCAACGTGATGGTGCTCAATACGATCAGCGATGCAGCGCTGAGGCTGTCTGCCCCCAGGATAACGCTGGAGAAAAAGTGCGGGAAAAACAGCGCTGTCCCGATGATCATCCCGCTGAACACAACCGAGAACAGCAGCGTCAGCGCGATGCCCCTGCCGGTCTTCTCGGGACAGGTCTCCTTGAACTGCCCGATATGCTTGGCCGTCGCCGTGGTGGTGGCTTGGGCGGCGACGTTGGCAAGCATCACAATCGCGCTCTGGATCAAACCATACTCGCCAAACGATTGCGCACCCAATACCCGGGCAACCAGGATGCCGGTGATGACCACCGACACTTTGGTGGCCACGGCAGAAACGAAACTCCATGCCGTACTGGACACGAACTTTCTCAACAGTGTGCTGTTCATCCGGCATTCACCTGCAAGGGTGTGGTTATCAGCGGCTGGTCAGGCTTGAGGATCTTTTTGCGTTGCCTGGCGGTGTGTTCGGAACAGACCCGCAGCACAATCGCGCCATACGCGATACCGATGGCGTACGGCTGATAAGGCGTGGCCGAGACAACGAACATCACCCCCAGAAAGATGGCGATCGAAACCGCCACCCGGCTGTTCATGTGCTGGGTAATCGAGGTAATGAACACGTACAGCAAGTACACGCCGATCAGCCCGTACTTAACGAAGTAGGTTAGGTAGGCACTGTCGATATTCGAGTTCTTGTCATCGAGGCCACGGTACTCGAACCAGGGAATCTCGAACGGCGTGCCCGCGCCCAGTCCCACAAAGTAATGCAGCGGGTTCATGCCGCGGATCAACTCCAGCGCCGGGCTGAAGCGCGTGGCCAATTGGGCGGCCATGCCTTCGGACGACAAACCATCATTGATTCGATCAGCCCCGATCATATTGCTGATGCCAATGAACGCCATCAGCACCACCGCCCCGGCCAGGGCAACGCCTATCATGCGGGCCGGCCGGGTGTATTGGTGGATGATGATCGCCGCAAACACCGAGACAAAGATGAAGCGAGAGTTGGCAATGAACAAACAGATGAATGAAGTGGCCAGGCAAATGCTTGCGAGCTTTTTCCTGTGTTCGAACAGCCGTGGGTCTATGAAGTAATAAATCAGATAGGCCACGGCGGCGTACGTACCGCCGTCCAGGTAGCGGTAGGCGTTTTCTTCATAGTAGACGTCTTGAAACTTGTACAAGCCCAAGCGTAACCAGGCAATGTCCAGCACATTGAAGGCGGTCATCGCGATCAATAGCAGGAGCACTGTCTGCAACTTCAGCGTTTTTGCGGCAAGGGTCGCGATGTTCGAGAGCACGATAAATGACAGGATCATTATAAACGGCCGAACATCCTTCAACAGGTACTTGTTCGAGGACTCCAGCAGGCCGCAGGCGAGTAACACCACATACAGCCCGCACCCAAAAAGCAGGCCGCCTGGCACCGTCAATTGTTTCTTCTGTGTAGCCACCTGCCGGATCAGCAGTGCGCCCAGCCCGCCCACGATATAAAAGTCAAAGAAGTAGATACCCTTGAGCGAGATTATTTCGCTGTAGGAGTTACCCGTGGGAATAACAGCCAGCATTATCCCGAACACTACGATTGAGTATTTTGGATTTTTCGCCGCGAGCAAACCCGCTGACAGCGCGATAAGGGATAACAGGTAAAACATGGCTGGGTATTCTTTATGCTGATTTGAATTTGGCACGCTACCGCCCCAGGATTTTTCGTTCATTTCCTGAAAACGTGACCTCTATCCTGCAATTACAGTGGTGAATCAGCTCCGATCAGCCTGGTATTCGTACTGGTAATACCCGTAGTTGCCGTAGCCATATTTGGCCGACGCTTTCTTTTCAACGCCGTTGAAGATCGCGCCCCTGAGCACGATGCCGTTCTGGGCAAATCGGCGCATGGTGTGCTCGATCTCTTTTGCCGGGTTCAAGCCATAGCGGGTGACGATCAGGTTGGTCCCCGATTGCCGTCCCACGATGGCTGCGTCGGTCACGGCCAAGAGCGGTGGCGTATCCAGAATCACCAGGTCATACCGTTCGCTGACCTGCGCCAACAGCTCGGTCAGGTTGCGGTGCATCAGCAGCTCGGAAGGATTCGGCGGTATTTGCCCGCGGCTGATGATGTCGAGGTTTTCAACGCCGGTTTTGTGGATGGCGGATTCAAGGGTGCATTGATTGGAGAGGATGTCGGAAAGCCCATCCTTGGCCGGCACACCCAGCACTTTGTGCAGGTAGCCCCGTCGCATATCCACGTCAATCAACAACACGCGCTGCCCGGTTTGCGCGATGACCGCCGCCAGGTTCACCGAGACAAAGGTTTTACCCACCTCGGGGCTGGGGCCGGAAATCATGATCCGGTTATTCGGCGCCTCGAGCATCGCGAAGTGCAAACTGGTGCGCAAACTGCGCAAGGCCTCCACTGCCAGGTCCGTGGGGTGACTGATGGCCAGCAATGAAGAACCGGCATCGGCACGCCCACGCCCGCGGCTGATTTTGTCTTCTTCGACCTTTTGCAGCGTGCTGTACGGAATCGACGCGTACACCGGCAAGCCCAGTTGCTCGATGGCCTCGGGGCTTTCCAGGCCACGGTTCAGCGCCTTGCGCAGCAGCACCAGCGTCACCGCCAGGAAGCCGCCCAGCAGCGTCGCGATCAGCACGATGAGGATCTTTTTCGGCTTGATCGGCTTGAAGAAATTGACGTCTGCGGTGTCGATCAGGCGCACGTTGCCCACGGTGCCCGCGCGCATCACATCGAGTTCCTGGGACTTGTTGAGCAACTGGGTGTAAATGGCCGTGCCGACCTCGACATCCCGGGTGAGGCTCAGCAGCTCCTGCTGGGTGGAAGGCAGGCTCTCGACCCGGCTCGCCAGGCTCTGCTGCTTGCTGGTCAGCTCGCCGATCTGGGTCAGCAATGCGCGATACGCGGGATGCTGGCGGGTGAACTTGCGGTCCATCTCGGCCTGTTGCAGCTTCAGCTCGGAGATGCTGGTATCGAGGCCCACGATCTGGTCGAGAATCGCCTTGGTTTCCAGGGTGATGTCCACCGACTTGCTGCGGGTCTGGTATTCATTCAAGGCCTTCCCGGCTTTTTCCAGGTCCTTCTTGACCTCCGGCAGTTGCTCCTTGAGAAACGCCAGGCTTTGCGCCGCCTCAGCCGAGGTGCGCTCCACGTTCTGCCGCACGTAGATCGCCGCGATCTGATTGAGGATTTTGATCGCCTGGTCCGGCTCGGTGCTTTCCAGCGCCAGGCCGATCATGCCCGACTCCTTCCCTCGCTCGACCACATCCAGGTTCTCCTGATAGTCGAGGATGCTGGTCAGTCGCGCATTGCGGATCACCCGGAAACGCGTGCCGGGCTTGGCGCGCAGTTCTTCAATCTGGAATGCCACGCCATTTTGCTCGAACGGCTGCCCGGCCTCGCCGGCCGCCAGCACCTGGTCATCTTCATCCACCAGGGTGTAGTGCGCGTTTTCACCCACGGTCAGGGTCAGCTTCTTGCCCAATTGCCCGTCGGGCAGGTCCAGCTTGAAGATCTTCAGCGACTCGCCGCCCCAGGCGAAGCTGTCCAGGCCCAGCAGCGGCTCGGCGATTGCACCGGGGTTGGCCTTCTGGAAGCGGCGCGCCAGGAACTCACCCACTACCGGGAAGTACATCGGCTGTACGACGATATCGAGTTTCAGGTTGTCGACGGTTTTGCCAATCACGTAGCGGGACTGGATCAGCTCGATCTCGGTGGCCGACGGCGACTCCTTGCCCAGCATCCCGCCGATGTCCGAGAAGCCCAGCAAGTCGTTCTTTTTCGCTTCGACCTGCAGCAGGGCATTCGCCTGGTAGACCGGGGTTGCCAGCATCGCATAGGCGGCGCCAGTGACCATAAAGGCACCGGTCACCGCAGCGATCAGCCATTTATGGTCGATCAGTGTTCCAAACAGACCGAGGAGATCAATCTCCCCGTTATCGTCTTCCTGTACGGTGACTGCTGGCGTTTGCTGCATAAGTCGGATTCTTAGCCTTTATTTCGATTCAAAAAGTAGTGGCGATCAGCGTGCAAGACGCTGCGCCCATGCGTTTACAGCTTCTTCGATCAACGCATAAGCGTGCACAAACGCGGCCTTGCCTTGACGGTACGGGTCGCTGATCTCTCGCTCGTTTTGCCATTTGCCCAGCAGCAAGACCTTGCCTCGTGCCTCGGGCGCCATGCTGAGCACGGCATTGATGTGCTGTCGTTCCATGACCAGGATCAGGTCGGCTTCACTGATCGCCTGTGGCGCCAACTGGGTGGCCTGGTGCTTGTCGGCCGGATGACCGTGGGCTTCGAGTACCGCACGGGCGGTGGTTTCAATCGGCTTGCCGACCAACGCGGCAATACCTGCAGAACTGATCTTGATATCGGAGCACGGGAGTGCGCCACGCAAAAGACTTTCCGCGGTGGGACTACGGCAAATATTGCCAATACAGACAATCAACACTCTTTTAAACAAGGCACTATCCCCGGGCCATCCATTACCCCATGAAGCAACCTCTTCAACTTTATTACTTCACGGCAGTATTTATTAACACGTAACCCTTACTTCCCCCAAAATTATCTCCGGACGAAAAATAACAACCACCGCCTTCAACCCGACAATTTATAACATTCATTACTTCATCACCCCCATCGGCTTTAAATTACAGCCTTGTCACGTATCGCCTTATATAGGAAGAGGAACTCCCATGAGCGCAAATGCCAACAAAGCCTGGTACCTGGTCCAGTGCAAATCCCGGCAGGACGAGCGCGCCGAGGAGCACCTCCAGCGCCAGGGCTATACCTGCTTCCGGTCTACCTATAAACGCGAACGGCTGTTGAAGGGCCAGCGCAGGACCACCCGTGAATCGTTGTTTCCAGGCTATCTGTTCATTCAAATGAGCCAGCAGGACAGCTGGAGCTCACTGCGCTCGACCCGCGGTGTGTCGCGGGTGGTGGCATTCGGCGCGCACCCGTTGCCCATCAGCGACACGCTGGTGGACGAACTCCAGGAGCGCGACCACCAGGCCGTGGTGAGCGCCCTGTTGCAGCCCGGCGAAAGCGTGCGCATCAATGAAGGGCCGTTTGCCGAACTTGAAGCGGTCTTCCTGGCCATGGACGGTGAGGAACGTGTGGTGTTGCTGATGAACTTCCTGCAACGGGAACAACGCATCAACTTGCCATTGGCAGAAATCAGCCGAGTGCAAAGAAGTGACTGATAGCGGCGCCGAACAGACAAGAAATAACATTCAACTTAATAACAGACTAAAAATAACATCCGCTTACTTTTTCACCTCTTGAGAATAAAGTAATACGTGAATTAACAGCGAGGGACGGCCATGAAAAGTTCAAAGCTATTGGTAGAGCGTATCGGCCTGTTTCCTTCTTCGGGAAACATTCACGTCAAGGTTAATAGTTCAACCACCGTTGTAGAACGCATGCAGGTGTTATACGCCGGCCATTCCCTGGACAGTGACGAATCCTGTACCGGGCTTTCAATGGTGTTTGCCGACTGGCGCTTCAAGTTGCAGGTGAGCAATCCCCTGTCCATCTGCCTGTGCGTGGAGAGCCGCGGCGACAGCCACCTGATGCAAATGAAGACGGCCGAACTATTGGCGAATATTTCCTGCACCGAGGAGCGGCCATGAGCATTTATGAGGATCTGAAACGGGCCTACGCCTTGAAAAGGCTGACGAACACGTTTGAAGGTTTCGTGGGCCTGGCACCGCACGAACAACTGCCGGCGGAGCAATATGCGCGCAACACCCGGATCATGTCCCACTGGCTGGATCAGTTGCGCGGCAACTCACCGCAGGACATAACCGACACGTTGTTCAAGCAGATGAAGCGTTCGCAGCGCCGTGGCGATGCCCGGCGCTTCAATTGCCAGACGGTCCTGCTGGAGCTGCTGGTGGAAAGTAACCTGGCCCTGGACCTGGCCACTTACTCGGCGTTCAACTGCATGGAAGAGGTCCGCCAGGAAGGCTCCTGATGGGCCTGGTCGGCACCTGATACGGCCACTGCCACATGGTTGAGCAGCTTCTCGGCGTTGTACTTGGGTGCCATCGCACTTAACAACAGGATCACCATTCCCCCACCGATCAACGATGGGGAAACCCGCACTTCAACCACCTCAAGGCGCCATAGAAACGCCAGTGCCGCCATGCCGCCCAAAAAGCCACCGGCCAGTGCTTCGTTGAGTGGATGAATATAGGGTGCCACGCAATAAGCACTGAACCAGCCGGCGATCAACATCCCGGCGATAGCTGCGGGCCAGCGCCACTCGGGGTTGACCCGGCGCGCCACCAGGCTCATCGCCACGGGCACCATCAACGACGTATTCATGGCGTGACCGCTGAGCACCGCAATATCCAGCTGCTGGAGCGCCACGCCCCAGCCCTTGAACAGCAACTTGCTGAACGCCACGATGGAATAGGTGCAGGCGATGGTCATCAGCCACCACTTGACCGCCTGGGGCCGGGAATACCAGAGCCAGACGGCGATCACCACTGCGGCCGGAATCATGACGGTGATACCGCCATATTGCGCCAGTTCTTCCCGTATCAAGTGCTGTTCCCTACCCGCAAGTTTTTCCCGGACCCATGAGACCTCAGGTCCGGGCAAAACACAACGACTTCAGGGCGCGCCAGCCAGCGATTGCGGCGAAAACACCTCGGTATCCGTCAGTTTCCGTACCTCTACCCGGTGCGGGAAAATCTTCTTTTCCACAAACAAATCATCCACCTGCTGCAACGCCTGCACATCCCGCTCCTCTACCGGCAGCAGCGACTCATCACCCCATGTGCGCAGCAACTGTGAAACCTTGAGCGGGATATCGTTGACCGTGGCAAACACCCGTGCGTATTCCTCGGGGTTCTGCTGCGCCCATTCAAAAGCCTTGGCGAACCGCTGCAAAACGTCACGCAACGCCTGGCGCTTGAGCGGGTCGCTGAGCACTTCATCGGACGCGGTAATAAACGTCAGGCCGGTATTGATGCCCTCCCCGCTGATCAGCACCCGCGCGCCCTGCTGTTCGGCGAACGCCTGGTACACCCCGAAGGTCGCCCAGGCTTCAATCTTGCCGGCGTTGAACGCAGGTAATGCATCGGTGGGCAGCACGAAGCCGACGTTGACGTCCTTTTCATCCACGCCGGCATTCGCCAGGGCGCGGATCAGCAGGTACTGGGAAATGCTCCCACGGGCCGACGACACCACCACATTGCGTCCTTTCAGATCGGCCACGCTGTGGATCGGTGAATCGGGCGGCACCAGGATCGCAATGCTGCGCGCCTGACTGCGGCGCACCGCAACGATACGCAGCGGCGTGCCTCCGGTGGCAGCCGCCAGCACCGGCGTATCCCCGGCCGGGCCGAGGTCCACGGCGCCGGCGCGCAAGGCCTCGAACAGCGGCGCGGCGCCCTGGAAGTTGGCCCACTGGACCTTGTAGTCGATGCCATCCAGGGCGTGGGCGGCGTCCACCACCGTACGCAAGCCCTTGGCCTGGTCACCGAGGATCAAGGTCACACCCGACAGATCCGATGCAGACTTCGGCGCTTCAGCGGCTTTGTCGCAGCCGCCCATCAGCAGTGCAGCCGCCAACAGGCAAAGGGTTCTGAATTCAACCATGGGCAAACCGCCTGACGCTGGCGTTCGCAGGCTGGGCGGCCGGGGCGTCCACTTCAACCCCCAACAGGCTCAGCAAGCGGGCGCGAATCGCCTGGAAACCGTCCTGGCCGGTATCCCGTGCACGGGGCAGGTCGATGCGCAGTTGCTCGGCAATCTTGCCCTCCGCCAGCACGATCACGCGGTCGGCCAGCAGGATCGCTTCGTCGACGTCGTGGGTCACCAGCAACACGGCCGGCGTGTGTTTGCGCCAGAGTTCGATGATCAGGCGATGCATCTTGATGCGGGTCAGCGCATCCAGCGCGGCGAACGGTTCGTCGAGCAACAGCAGCTTGGGCTCGCGCACCAGGCCGCGGGCCAATGCCACGCGCTGGGCCTCGCCGCCGGAGAGGGTCGCCGGGTACGCCTCCAGCCGATGGGCCAGCCCGACTTCCGTCAACGCCTGCACCGCACGGGCCTTGGCGTCGGGAACCCGCAGGCCGAGAATCACGTTTTTCCAGGCGCGCTTCCACGGCATCAGGCGCGGCTCCTGGAACACCGCCGCCCGGGCCTTGGGCACGCGCAACTGGCCGCTGTCGATGCTGTCCAGGCCCGCGAGGCTGCGCAGCAAAGTGGTCTTGCCGGACCCGCTGGCGCCCAGCAACGCAACGAACTCCCCCGGGGCGATATCCAGGTCCAGGCCGTCGATGACCCGCTGCTGGCCGAACTGGCGCACCACATTGCGCAACTGCACCGGTGCTGTTGAAGCTTCGAGAATCGACATGTCAGTTCCTCACAAACGATGGGCGCCAGGCCAGGGCAAAACGTTCCAGGGTGCGGATCAAGCCGTCGATCAGCAGGCCCAGCACGCTATAGATCAACAGGCAGATCACGATCACGTCGGTGCGCATGAAGTCCCGCGCATCACTGGCCAGGTAGCCGATACCGGCGGTGGTGTTGATTTGCTCGACAAACACCAGGGCCAGCCAGGAGATGCCCAGGGAATAGCGCAGGCCGACAAAAAACGAAGGCAACGAGCCCGGCAGGATCACGTGCCAGATCAGCTCGCGACGGTTGAGGCCGAGGGTGTTGGCGGCCTCGATCAGTTTGGGGTCGATGTTGCGGATGCCGGCGAACAGGTTGAGGTACACCGGAAAGGTGGTGCCGGTAACGATAAGTGCGATCTTGGTGAACTCGCCGATGCCAAACCAGAGGATGAACAACGGCACCAGTGCCAGGGAAGGAATGGTGCGCAGCATCTGCATCGGTGAGTCGAGGATTACCTCGCCGCGCTTCGACAGGCCGGTGATCAACGCGGCCACCACCCCGATACTCACGCCGATGCTCAAGCCCAGCAGCGCCCGTTGCAGGGACACCAGCAGGTGCTTGCCCAGCTCTCCGGAGACGATCATTGCCCACAGGGTGCCGCCAATCTGAGACGGCGCGGCGATGATCCGTGCCGGGATCAAGCCCAGCTCGGAGGCCAGTTCCCACAGCAACAGCAACACAATCGGGCTGACCAGCCGCAGCAACACATCGGGGGTGCGCCAGTTGCGCAGCCAGCGCGGAATCAAGCGGGATGCAACGCCGGCTTGACCCTCGGCCTTGTCGACGGAAAACGAACTGGCGTTAAGGGACTTTTCAGTCATCGGGCTTCCTTCCTCATCAAGAACACGGCCAGGAGCGCCGCTGCGGTTTCATGCTATTCGCATAAAAAACCTCAGTGAAATTCTATTTGGGAATAACCTAATGCGATTAAAATGCGCATTACTGATAACAATCTAAAACTATGATTCTGTATTTTTATAATTAGGATAGAACCAATCGGCATTTTACAGGCTCGGGTACGGCCTCTATTTTCGATAGCAGCTTTATTCCTGCCCTCAACAAGGACTGACCATGAGCATCGAATTTATCGGCTATATCGGCGGCCACCACGCCTCCGAGATCCACCCTCGCAGCGGCCCGACCTTGCAGCCCGACTACGTGGAGACCGTGGCCCGCGCCCACGAAGAGGCCGGCTTCGACCGCGCGCTGGTGGCCTTCCATTCCAACAGCCCGGACAGTACGTTGATCGCTGCCCATGCGGCCAGCGTGACGAAAAAGCTGCAGTTCCTGATTGCCCACCGGCCCGGCTTCGTCCAACCCACCCTCGCTGCGCGGCAGTTCGCCACGCTGGATGTGTTCAACGGCGGGCGCACCGCGGTGCACATCATCACCGGCGGCGACGACCGTGAACTGCGGGCCGATGGCAGTCATATCGACAAGGATGAGCGTTATGCGCGCACCGACGAGTACTTGAGCGTGGTGCGGCAGGAATGGACCAGTGAAAAGCCCTTCGACCATCACGGCACTTACTACCGGTACGAGGGTGCGTTTTCGACGGTGAAGTCGCCGCAGCAGCCGCATATACCGTTGTATTTTGGCGGGTCTTCAGCGGCGGCCATTGCGGTGGCGGGCAAGCATGCGGATGTGTATGCGCTGTGGGGTGAGACCTACGAGCAGGTGAAGGAAGTGGTCACCCAGGTGCGGGCTGAGGCGGCCAGGCATGGGCGTACGGTTCGCTTCAGTTTGTCGTTGCGGCCGGTTCTGGCAGAGACTGAAGCGCTGGCTTGGGAGCGTGCGGACAGCATCCTGGAGCAGGCGACGGCGTTGGCTGAGAAGAATGGGTTTGTGAGGCGTGAACCGCCGAATGAGGGGTCGCGGCGGCTGTTGGCGGCGGCGGCCCAGGGGGCGCGGTTGGATAAGCGGTTGTGGACCGGGATTGCGGGGTTGCTGGGGGCCCAGGGTAACTCTACATCGCTGGTGGGTACGGCCGATCAAGTGGCCGAGGCGTTGCTGGATTATTACGACCTGGGTATCACGACGTTTTTGATTCGTGGGTTTGATCCGCTGAATGATGCTATTGATTACGGGAAGAGGCTGATTCCGCTGACTCGGCAGTTGGTGGCTGAGCGGGAGCGCCAGGCGGCTGGAAAAGTGGCCTGAGGGAGGGGGACCGAGTACATATCCGTTTCTTCGGTAACGGCGGCTTATGGTTCCGCTCTTACAGCGGGTCACTTTTGGCAAACGCCCGGAATGCCGGCCCAGCCAAAAGTAACCAAAAGGTCTTTGCCCCACCACTCGGTGCCTCGCCTAGGCTCGGCATGCCCGCACTCCGGCCCGGTTCCGCGGGCCGCCGCGACGGGCCATCCATGGCCCGGCGCGGCTAAATCGGCATCC